>NZ_MQUC01000003.1:300000-467500 GCF_002994045.1 Nonlabens agnitus | reverse complement strand
TTTCAGGAACTCCAGAAAGGAGGTGTTCCAGCCGCACCTTCCGGTACGGCTACCTTGTTACGACTTAGCCCCAGTTACCGGTTTTACCCTAGGCAGCTCCTTGCGGTCACCGACTTCAGGTACCCCCAGCTTCCATGGCTTGACGGGCGGTGTGTACAAGGCCCGGGAACGTATTCACCGCATCATGGCTGATATGCGATTACTAGCGATTCCAGCTTCACGTAGTCGAGTTGCAGACTACGATCCGAACTGTGATAGGGTTTATAGATTCGCTCCCTCTCACGAGGTGGCTGCTCTCTGTCCCTACCATTGTAGCACGTGTGTGGCCCAGGACGTAAGGGCCGTGATGATTTGACGTCATCCCCACCTTCCTCACGGTTTGCACCGGCAGTCTCGCTAGAGTCCCCGACATGACTCGCTGGCAACTAGCAATAGGGGTTGCGCTCGTTATAGGACTTAACCTGACACCTCACGGCACGAGCTGACGACAACCATGCAGCACCTTGCAAACTGTCCGAAGAAAAGCCTGTTTCCAAGCCTGTCAGTCTGCATTTAAGCCCTGGTAAGGTTCCTCGCGTATCATCGAATTAAACCACATGCTCCACCGCTTGTGCGGGCCCCGTCAATTCCTTTGAGTTTCATTCTTGCGAACGTACTCCCCAGGTGGGTTACTTATCACTTTCGCTTGGCCACCCAGTACTCAATCGTACCGGACAGCTAGTAACCATCGTTTACGGCGTGGACTACCAGGGTATCTAATCCTGTTCGCTACCCACGCTTTCGTCCCTCAGCGTCAATGTATTGTTAGTGACCTGCCTTCGCAATCGGTATTCTATGTAATATCTAAGCATTTCACCGCTACACTACATATTCTAGCCACTTCACAATAATTCAAGATGTTCAGTATCAATGGCAGTGCCGGAGTTGAGCCCCTGCATTTCACCACTGACTTAAACACCCGCCTACGGACCCTTTAAACCCAATGATTCCGGATAACGCTTGCACCCTCCGTATTACCGCGGCTGCTGGCACGGAGTTAGCCGGTGCTTATTCTTACGGTACCGTCAGCCCTCTACACGTAGAGGGGTTTCTTCCCGTACAAAAGCAGTTTACAACCCATAGGGCCGTCTTCCTGCACGCGGCATGGCTGGATCAGGCTCTCGCCCATTGTCCAATATTCCTCACTGCTGCCTCCCGTAGGAGTCTGGTCCGTGTCTCAGTACCAGTGTGGGGGATCTCCCTCTCAGGACCCCTACCTATCGTAGCCATGGGGAGCCGTTACCTCTCCATCTAGCTAATAGGACGCATACTCATCTATCACCGTAACCTTTAACCAGTAAATCATGCGATTAGCTGGTACCATGAGGCGTTAATCCAAATTTCTTCGGGCTATTCCTCAGTGATAGGTAGATTGTATACGCGTTACGCACCCGTGCGCCGGTCGCCACCATCCGAAGACGTGCTGCCCCTCGACTTGCATGTGTTAGGCCTGCCGCTAGCGTTCATCCTGAGCCAGGATCAAACTCTTCATCGTAGAATCTTGTTAAAAAGATCTCTTGCGAGAATCCCATAACCTATATACTACTAGCAATTGGCGTTCTTGTCTGTTTACACTATATTATTCTTATTCTTACCGATCTGATTCCCCGAAAGGAAACAGACCTGTTCTTTTTGTGCTGTCAATCAATATCTCAATGAACTTATTAGAAGTCTTCAAAATGGAACTTGAAAAGCGGCCTCTTCACGATGCCTAACTTATCAGTATTCCCCATCTCCTAATGAACGTTGCTTTAACTTTCGACTTAACGTCTCTTGCAAAGCGGGTGCAAATATACAGAGCATTTTCTTTTCCAACCAAACTTTTTGAAGAGAAAAATCAATAAAAATTTAAAATAAATTTCAACCCGCTGAAAAACACCCAAATACACCTCCAAAAAAAATCAAAAATTCTTTATCCAAACCTACCTCCTCACCAACCAAGCCACCAATTCCGCATTCCCAGACATCCAGACCAACTCCACAACCAAACCAACCTAAACCTATCCCAACAAAAAAAGCAGCTTTAAGCTGCCTCGTTCTCTTGGATTTGTGGGGTTAGAATTTACTTGATCACGATCGTTAAGGACTGTTTGGTTAAATATCTAAAACGTAAGTACATTAGTAAAGCAGACACAGAGAGCCCAACCAAAAGGCCTAACCATATGCCGTTAATTCCCAAATCAAATCTCAATGATGAATAATATGATATAGGGAAACCAATCAACGTATACGCACAGAAACATATCAAGCTAGGTATCCAAACATCTTGAAGGCCCCTTAAGGCTCCTAAAACGACTACTTGCAACCCATCACTTATTTGAAATAAGGCAGCAATCAATAAAAGACCCGATGCCAATTCAATCACCTTGACATCATCGATATATATTTCTGGTAATAAATGTCTCCCTAAATAGAAAAATAGTGCAAACGCAATATCAACAATAATGGCCATCAAGAAAATTGATCTTGCTACTCTTATTAGATCTGGTCGTTTTTCTGGGGCTAGATGATTCCCAACTCTTATGGTAGCCGTTACACTTAAACCTACTCCAACCATAAACGTTAATGCCGAAAGATTGAGCGCAATTTGATTTGCGGCTTGTTCTTCTGTTCCCAACATACCGGACAGGAAAATCGCAGAGGTAAACAACGAGACTTCAAAAAACATTTGCAAAGCCGTAGGTAAACCCAGATTGAGCAAGGACTTCATATAGACCCACGAGAATTTGCTGATACGCTGGAAATAGATCCTCGTATTACTGCTTCTCTTGAGTATGAAGTAAAGCAACAATAACATCAATATCCTAGAGATCAATGTGCCATAAGCAGCACCTTCTACCTCTAACCTAGGGAAACCCCACATACCATAAATGAGCAGGTAATTAATGAAGACATTAACAATGTTTGCTAAAAGGGTAGCGTACATCGCATTTCGCGTAAGCGATAAACCATCAGAGAACTGTTTCATGGCTTGAAAGAGCATTAATGGAATTAACGAAAATCCCACAATTCGCATGTAAGGTATCGCCAGTCGAACCACTTCTTCGGGCTGATCCATTTGATACAATATTGGCTCTGCGAGTAAAAGTAATACAACCAACAGCACACCATTGATCGCACACATGATAAAACCATTATGAAATGCCGCACGGGCTACCTCGACATTTTTGTTCCCGTCAGCTTCTGCAACTAATGGTGTGATGGCAAAAGAGAATCCCATGCCTATGGAGAGTGCAATAAAAATGAAGGTGTTACCCAAGGAAACCGCTGCCAGTTGAGCTGCACCCAACTTCCCTACCATTATATTATCGGCAAGTGCCACAAGCAAATGGGCTACCTGACCTGCCATAATGGGTACGGCGATTGTTAGGTTGCGTTTGAATTCTTTAGTATAGGCGCTTAAAATCATGCAGAAAAAAGCGGCGAAGATAACTTTAAAGTAAGTGAACTATAGCGTGAACTACTTCTTAAGCTTAGTGGCAAGACCGTATTGATCATACAAATAGACCAACGAACTCATAGTCGCGGCACCTAGTTCCAGCTCTCTTCTATTTACCGCGTCAAAGGTGTCATTAGACGCATGGTGATGATCAAAATAGCGTTGTGAGTCGGGCCTTAAACCTGCCAGAACTGCTCCTGTATTTTTAAGGGGTCCAACATCTGCACCACTGCCACCCAACTCAAAATAGTGAATGAGATATGGAGCAAACAAACTTTTCCAAGACTGAATCTGGCTCATTTGAATATCAGTGGTGTCAAAACCAAAACCTCTTGGACTAAAACCTCCGGCATCACTCTCTAGAGCGAGTATATGTTTTTGGTTCTTGGTAAATATTTGATCTGCATAGGCACGTGCGCCTCTCAATCCGTTTTCCTCATTCATAAAAAGAACCGCTCTTATGGTTCTTTTAGGTGAATATCCAGTGGCTTTTATAGTTTCCAAGACTTGCATGGATTGAACCACCCCAGCACCATCGTCATGGCTACCATCGCCTAGATCCCAGGAATCAAGATGGCCACCTACTAGGATTACCTCGTTGGGAAATTGCGTTCCTTTGATTTCTGCAATGACATTATAGGATTGAACCTCACCATGGTTGGTACAATCTTGTTGTAAGAAAAACTGCAAATCCTTATCATTTTTAAGCGCCTCGTGCAACAATTCTGCATCGTTAGTGCTGATGGCTGCGGCTGGAATGTATTTTTCTTTTTCCAGGTCGCCATAACTCATAGCGCCTGTATGCGGTAAATCATCCATTCTTAAATTCATGGATCTCACGATCACACCTGCAGCACCATATTTCGCAGCTGCCTCGGCACCAGAATATCGCTGATCCACGCAACCACCGTATGCCTCAAAGGTTTGGATTTTTGTTGCCTCCATGGGTCTATTGTAAAAAACATATTTACCCTCAATGGCATTTCTACCTAAATCTTCAAGCTCTTCCAGGCCATTCACTTCTATAATTCCAGCAGATTTTCCTGCTGCTGGCGTGGCGATAGAGCCACCTAATGCACATACATTTACTTTGGTTTTGCCACCTTTCGTTGTTTTAAAATAGGCAATTTCTGGAGTGCCGCGTGTCCATCTAGGAACCATCACTGGTTGCAAGTAGGCAGTGTCAGCTACCTTATATAATTCGGCAAGAGTGTATTCAACAGCCATTTGAGCCTGTGGTGAACCTGATAACCTACCTCCTATTTCGTTGGATAAATGCTCCAGCCAGTCATAGCTCTTGGAATTAGTTAGATTATGATTGTAGATGGTACGTAGGGCTGTAGAGTCTTGACGGGTGTTTGAAGATTGCGCTTTCGCGAAAGCGAAACTCAACATCATCATTCCTACTAATAGTAAGGCTTTATTCATTGTTCAATATGTTTTTAAACTCGTCTAGCTGGCTGGCCGTTTTTACATCCAATTCTGGATATGTGATGTCCTGGAGTTTGTTGAGTTGTTGCAACAAAATCTCACAAACAATATAGCGCGCCATGGGTTTGTTATCTGCAGGTATGATGTGCCAAGGTGCGTGTGTGGTGGTTGTGTTATGGATCGCCTGCTCGTAGGCATGCATATATTTATCCCATAAAGCACGCTCTTTGAGGTCGCCCGCAGAGAATTTCCAGTTCTTTTCTGGCAATCGCAAACGTCGCAGTAAGCGGTTCTTTTGTTCTTCTTTACTCAGGTTGAGGAAGAATTTGAAAATGATGGTGCCGTTTTGGGTAAGTTCCTTTTCAAAATTGTTGATCTGCTCAAAACGCATTTGCCAAAACTCTTGATCTGCATCCTCTGGTTTGTGGATGTTAGGCAGGTTTTCGCTTAATAAGTATTCTGGATGCACCCGGGTAACGAGGACATTCTCGTAATGCGTACGGTTGAATATACCAAAATGCCCTTTTGACGGTAAAGCGATATAATGTCGCCATAGATAACCATGTGACAATTCAATTTGAGTAGGTACTTTAAAGCTGTGCTGGACCACGCCGCGTACATTGAAGCTTTTAAACACCTCGCGTATCAGGCTATCCTTACCTGCAGTATCCATGCCTTGAAAACAAATCAGCACGGCATGCCTGTCATGGGCGTACATGCGTTCCTGAAAATCTGCGAGATCCTTGCGGCTTTGTTTTAAAGCCTTTTTGGCAGCTTTTTTATCTAATGGATTTATGGGCGCTGTTGCATAATCCTTTAATAGTTTGTCTGGCGATGCTTTATACTGGTATAGATCCATACTTATTTGCTTGCGAATAATTTCACGTCTTTCTCACTAATTTGCTTACCGCCCAGAATGATCAATCGTTCCACGACATTGCGTAGTTCTCTTATATTACCGGTCCAGTCATATTCTTGAAGTAGCTTGATGGCTTTATCATCAAAAGATTTTACCGGCATACCTTGTTCTGTAGAAATCTTATTTGAAAAATGTTCTACCAACAAAGCGATGTCTTCCCGACGTTCATTAAGCGATGGAACGTTAAGTAGAATTACGGCAAGCCTGTGGTATAGATCTTCTCTAAACTTATTTTCCTCGATTTCCTTCTTGAGGTTTTTATTGGTCGCTGCGAGAATGCGGACGTCCACTTTAATATCACGGTCGCTACCTACTCTTTGTATTTTATTTTCTTGTAGAGCGCGTAAAACTTTGGCCTGTGCATTGAGACTCATGTCTCCTATCTCGTCCAGGAATATGGTACCACCATTAGCGGCCTCAAACTTACCAGCACGATCTTTATTGGCTCCCGTAAAACTTCCCTTTACATGTCCAAATAGTTCACTCTCTATAAGCTCGCTGGGAATTGCTGCACAATTCACTTCAATAAAAGGACCGTTGGATCGGTTGCTTTTTTCATGCAACCAGTGCGCGACAAGTTCTTTACCAGTGCCATTCTCACCAGTAATAAGCACTCGAGCCTCAGTAGGCGCTACTTTTTCAATGATGTTTTTTATGATGGTGATAAGCTCGCTCTCGCCCACCATTTCATAGTTCTTACTGACTTTTTTCTTAAGTCTTTTATTCTCAACTACTAGCTCCTTACGATCCAAAGCATTACGAACGGTATTGAGCAGGCGGTTCAAATCTGGTGGCTTTGATATATAATCAAATGCTCCCAAGCGCATGGTGTTCACGGCAGTATCCAGATCACCGTGACCCGAAATCATCACTACCGGTATTTCTGGTTTGATTTTTTTGATGGCTGTGAGTACCTCAACACCATCCATTTTAGGCATCTTAATATCACATAGGATCAAATCATAATCATTATCCTTAGCAAGTTCTATACCTTCCAGGCCATCGCTAGCTTCAACGACTTGATAGCTTTTACTCTCTTCCGTTAGAATTTTTGTCAATACTCTGCGTATTGCAGATTCGTCTTCGATTATTAAAATAGTTGCCATTACAGTGAGAATTTTATGCCTGCGCGTGAGTAAAATGTATTTGAATCGTTTATGGTGTTTACGTCATCTCCATCTTCATTGCGCAGACGAATATCGTTTATTAACGAATAGCCAGCATAGGCATAAATAGAAAGGTGGGCCGTAAAGTTATGTTCGTATCCTAAACCGGCCACTAAGGTCGTCATAGACACGTTATCTGCAATTTGACCTTGGTCTGCAAGATCTTCCTGAATATTTGCATAGAACCCGTCTAATCTCAAATAGGCTTGCATGTTATTCTTTTCATTAAAATTATACTTCAAATTCATTTTGGGCGCTCCCAGCGAGTAGCTCCAGTCCTTTGCAAATTCTCTGTAATAATTGAGATAAGGTAAAGGGAATGGTCGTCCTACCCTGGTAGAGTATTGCACACCAACAACTAATCGCCACGGCTTTCCATTTGGATTGTCCTTTTTATCTTTTATGAAATATACTGACCCAGAAAAGAAGATATCATCTGATTGAACGCTTCCTGAATCAAAGTTTGATGCAAATAATAAGCCAGCTCTAGAACCAAAACGCCAATCATTTTCCATTGGAAATGTATAGCCTATGGCTCCTTCATAACTTTCATATCTATCAGTGCCAAACTCTCTAAAACGGTCATCGTCCCTGATCAATAAATGCACGTTACGATATTCAAAATAGGGAACGATATAGGTACCATCCTTGATCTTCAACGGAATATTGACAAAGGTTCTAAACCTTCTAAAGCTATTGTCAGAATCCCGCTGTGGGAAATACGTATATTCTGCACGGAACAGGTCGGTTCCTTGGGAGTTCGCTTTCGCGAAAGCGAAAACCATCAAACAGAACATCATTTTTTTTATCATGGGGTTATTAGAGTCTTAATTAATGTTCTCGCTACCATTTATTGATGCTTGAGTGTGACTTATGGGATTACTTTGATAAAAGTGAACATCTCTTTGCGGGAAAGGTATAGTGATACCGTTTTCACGGAAGGCTGCGTCGATGGCAAACCTAAGGTTGCTCTTGATTCTAGGGTCTGTAAAACTGTCGCGCACAAAAAAGTAAATTCCAAAGTCCAGGCTACTATCACCAAAGTTGTTGAACATCACAAAGGGTTCTGGGCTTTTGAGTATGGTTTTTTCTGCTTTGGCGCACTCTATCAAAATACGCTCTACCTTTTTGACATCACTGCCATAGGCAACGCCTACATGTACCGACTCTCTGGTTTTGGTATGATTTTGCGTGTAATTGAAAATGATCTCACTTAAAAATAGGTGGTTAGGAATGATCAATACCTTATCGTCCCTGGTGATGGCGCGAGTACTGCGCAGTTTTATTTCAAAAACCCTGGCTACCTTGTCGTTCATTTCTACCACGTCATTCACCAAAACCGACTTGTCTACCAAAATGGTAATGCCAGCAATGATGTCCTTAAAGAAGTCTTGAAGCGCAAAACCAATACCTACAAAGATGGCCGCACTCGCTGTCAAGATACCGGTCAAATTGATACCGGAACTGTGAAGGATCACAAGAATGACAATAAGATAGACTAAGTAATTAAAGAATTTGAAAATGCTCTGGAACTTGAGCTTGTCGGCCGGTTCCATTTTGCGAGTGAAGAAATTTTTGACGAGTCTTAAAAAAAGGCTTGTAAGCAATAACCCAACAATCACTAAAATGAGCATCCACAAATCAAAATGAAACTCACCTTTTGCAGCATCACCTTCAATAATCTGATAATTAAGAAAGTCCCTTATTTTTTGCCAGTCAATTTTCATCTAGTACTTGAGCCATTTATAGAGTTCCTTCCAATTGGTTTTCTTACCATACATTAATATACCAATGCGATAAATCTTTGCAGCTAGGTAAGCTACAAAAATTATGGATGTATAAAGAAGTAAAATACTCAAGGTCAATTGCCACCAAGTGATTTCGCCAAATGGAATGCGCATCAACATCACTATAGGTGACGTTAAAGGGATATATGAAAAAATGACTGCAACGGTACCGTTAGGATTGTCCATAACACTAAAGAAACCGACGTAAATCGCAAGCATCAATGGCAGGATGACTGGCAACATAAATTGTTGTGTATCTGTCTCACTGTCCACGGCTGCACCAATAGCCGTGTATATCGCAGCGTATAAAAAGTAACCTCCAATGAAGTACACAAAGAAACATATGATCATGGTTGCTAACGGCAGTTGCATGATGTCGTTGACAATCAACTGCATCTCGTCCATATTTTGTGCTTGACTAACCATTTCTTGATTTGCTGGGTTTTGAAAAGCTTCTACTCCAAAAACAGCAGACCCTACCATGATCAAAATAAATCCAAGAATCACCCAAATGGCAAATTGGGTAATACCCGCAAGTGAGGTTCCCGTAATCTTGCCTAGCATTAAATAAATAGGTTTTACAGAACTAACGATAATCTCAACAATACGATTTGTTTTTTCTTCTATCACAGATCGCATGACCATGTTCCCGTAAATAATGATAAACATCATTAAAAGGTATCCAGCAGCACCACCTAAAGCAATTTTCACCCAACTGGATGCTTTACTACTCACCACACCAGAATAGGTTTGCAGAATCACCTTGGCTTTTACCCTTGCATCTTCCAAATCTTGCAGGTCGACTCCTTTTTCTACCAGATTATTTTCGGTAGCTTTTTTTGACAGTTTTTCTTCCATCGAGTTGATGAAGGATGTCGATGGTGAATCGTTACTGTAGATGGTCGCCTTGACTTTGTTTTGATCGTCATCAGTCAGATGAATAAGCGCATAATTCCCATCGCTTTCACTTATGGCAATTGCATTCTCCAGTTCAACGTTGTCCAGGCGCTGGTATTCAAAATCAGAATTATCTTCAAATAATTGACCGTATCCAGACGCAGATTGATCTAACAGAGTGACCTGACGGGTCTCGCTAGAGTTGATGCTGGTAAGCCATCCTATCAACAGAATGACTCCAATAAAAATCAGCGGACTTACAAACGTCATGATGACAAAAGTGCGGTTGCGCACCTTATTGAGGTATTCTCTTCTAATAATCAACCACAACTTATCCATCCTGACGTACTGTTTTAATAAAGATTTCGTTCACGCTAGGTATGACCTCGCTAAAATGAGTAAGCTCACCAAGTCGGGTCAATTCCTGCAATAGTTGCGGTACCGCAAGGTTTTCTGGAATTTGAATAATGATATCTGTGGTATTGTCCAGTCCTTTTAATTCTGCTGGAGTGACGGTCGCGATCCTATTGAGTTGTTGCATCGCTTTGACCTCATCCTCGCAAATAAGAGAAACAGCATACGTTCTATTTCTAAAACTTTGTTTCACATCATTGAGTCGTCCTTCAAGAACTACGTTGGATTTATTAATCAGCGAGATGTAATCACACAATTCTTCCACACTTTCCATGCGGTGCGTTGAGAATATAATGGTAGCACCCAAATCTCTTAATCGTAGAATTTCGTCCTTGATTAAATCGGCATTTACTGGATCAAACCCTGAAAAAGGCTCATCAAAAATGAGTAGGTCGGGTTCATGTAGGACGGTAACAATGAATTGTACCTTTTGTGCCATTCCCTTAGAAAGCTCCTGTAGCTTTTTGTTCCACCAGCCTTGCATGCACAATCGCTCAAACCAGTATTGTAGCTTTTCCTTAGCGACCGATTTTTTCATTCCCTTGAGTTGTGCGAGATATATGCATTGCTCGCCTACCTTCATGGATTTATACAGGCCACGCTCTTCTGGCATGTAGCCTATTTTGGAAATATGTTCTGGAACTAATTCCTCACCATTGAGTAAAATAGTCCCTGAATCTGGAACGGTAATCTGATTTATGATTCTTATCAACGAGGTTTTACCAGCACCATTAGGCCCTAATAATCCGTAAATACTGCCTTTAGGTACCCGTATGGTAACCTCATTAAGAGCTTGATAGTTGCCGTAAGATTTTGAGATATTAACTGCCTCTAAAGCGTATTCCATAATTTTGTTAATCGCGCTAAATTAACAATATAGCCCAGCAATACCGGCCATTTTTGAATTATTTAATAGCGACTGGAATTCAGTAAAGCAATGGCATAAAAAAACCCACCTCTCAATTGCTTGAGAGGTGGGAAAAATTGCTATGAAAAAGAAAAATAACAATCGGTTGGTTAACCAATGTTGATCAAATATAAACTTATTTTTCAATTCATTAAACTTTTCTTAAGAAAACATGTCTTTCACCTTTTCAAAAAATGATTTATCTCCTTGCTCTGGAGCTGGCTCAAAGTTGGAATCGGTTTTCATGGACTCAAAGAAATCCTTTTGATCCTTAGTCAAACTGCGAGGTGTCCAGACATTTACATGTACTAACAGGTCGCCAGTTCCATAGCCGTTGAGGCTAGGCATACCTTTACCGCGCAATCTCAATATTTTACCACTTTGAATTCCAGCTTCAATAGGAATTCGTACTTTACCGGTAACGGTTTTTATTTCTTTGGAAGTTCCCAATATCGCATCTGGAACACTTACGTAAAGATCATAATGCAGATTATTACCTTCACGTTGCAACTCGGCATGTGGCTTTACTTCGATGTCTACCAATAAGTCACCACTAACACCATTGCCTGGTGCTTCATTACCTTTCCCGCTTACTTTGAGACGCATATCGCTCTCAACTCCAGCCGGTATTTTGATAGATACGGTTTCTACCTCAGTAATCAATCCTTGATTATCGGCTCCGTTAGGTTTGCTGTCTAGAATCTGGCCAGAACCACCACAAGTGGTACAAGGTGCACTAGTTTGCATGCGGCCCAGGATCGTATTTTGAATTCTGGTTACTTGACCGCTACCGTTACAGGTAGAACAAGTTTTGTAGCTAACGCCAGCAGCTTGTTTCTTACGCTTTACCTTAACTTTTTTCTCAACGCCATTAGCTGCTTCTTCTAATGTCAATGAAACGCGTATGCGCAAGTCCTTACCTTTCATACGTCGCTGGCCGCCACGACCACCGAATCCTCCAAAACCTGAGAATCCGCCGCCACCGCCGCCGAATATGTCTCCAAACTGGCTGAATATGTCTTCCATATCCATGCCTCCAAAGCCTTGACCACCGCCAAAACCTTGACCGCCACCAGAGGTATAAGCCTGATGGCCCATCTGGTCGTATCTCGCTTTCTTCTGCGGATCGCTTAACGTTTCATAGGCTTCAGCTGCTTTTTTGAAGTTTTCTTCTGCAGCACTGTCGCCAGGATTTTTGTCTGGGTGAAATTCTATGGCCTTTTTGCGGTAGGCCTTTTTAATTTCGGCAGCCGTTGCTCCCTTTGAAATGCCTAATGTGTCATAAAAATCTGCCATATTATTGTCCTATCACTACTTTTGGGTAACGTATGATTTTGTCGCCCAATTTGTATCCTTTTTCTATTACGTCGATAATCTTGCCTTTCATGTCATCGCTAGGTGCCGGTATTTGAGTCACGGCCTCATGCTCATCTGCATTAAAGGCGTCTCCTGCGTTTACTTCCATAAGCACCAGTCCTTTTGATACCAGTGTGTTGCGCAATTTGTTGTGGATAATTGCCACACCTTCTGATAATTGCTGGTCTTCTGACTTTGCAATTTCTAATATCGCTCTATCAAAATCATCCATTACTGGAATCAAATCTTTAAGAACGCCTTCACCAGCTGTTTTGAAAAGCTCGATGCGCTCTTTGGCGGTGCGACGTTTATAATTCTCAAATTCTGCAAATAGTCTTAAGAATTTATCCTTTTCCTTCTGGAGATCTTCGGCAAGCACTTCTTCAACACTTTTTTCTTCCTGCTCTACCGTTTCATTCTCGGTAGTTTCTGGAGTTTCCTGATCGTTGACTTGCTCCTGGACTACTTCTTCCTGCTCGTTTTTATCTTTTTTTGCCATGGTTATGACTTACTTAGTTTTAGAATTATATTTTAGGGTTGTTAATGGGTTACGCTTTCGCGAAAGCGAACTCTTATACAATCATCCTTCACGCAATGGTCAAAAGTACTGCCATAGGAGAGCACGATGCCAAAATGTCACGGCTTTATTTTAATATACTTTTAACCAAACTATTTGTAGGTACACATAATTTTGTAGGCTAACAAATAAACCAATACAATGACACGTAATTTTTTAAAAATCACAGGAATAGCATCAATGATGATCTTTGCTGTTTCTTGTAAAGAGAATCCAAATGAAGTGGATGCCACAGAGGCAGAAACTGAAGCAATGGCAACAGAAGCGGCTGTTACTTATACTGTAGATACTGCAGCATCTGAAATCATGTGGGAAGGATCCAAAGTAGGTGGAACGCACACAGGTACTATCGACCTTAAAAGCGGAATGGTACAGGTTAATGGTGAGACTGTAGAAAGTGGAGAATTTATCGTTGACATGACTTCTATCACAGTTACTGACCTTGAAGGTGAAAGCGCCATGAGTCTTAAAGCTCACTTAGAAGGAACTGCAGAAGGTAAAGAAACAGACTTTTTCAACACTCCAGAATATCCTGAAGCTAAATTTGTAGTTACTGGTCTTAACGGTAATACTCTTGAGGGTAACCTAACTCTTAAGGATGTAACTAAAAATGTTTCTTTCCCAGTAAGTGTATCTTATGACGGTGATAAAATGATGTTGACTTCTGAAGAGTTTACCATCGACAGAACAGATTGGGGAATCGTTTATGGTTCTGCAAGTTTGACTGACACTGTTAAAGACAAAGCAATCTCTGACGACATGAAATTGAAAGTAAACTTGGTTGCTACAAAGTAACCTAGTTGGTTAAATGATGAATGATGAAAGCCTCCTTTTGGGAGGCTTTTTTTATTATACATGGTTTGAGTATCATTGTTCCCATGAAATTTTTCACTCTTCTTTTTACACTCATAGCGTTTCAAACTAACTGCGCCGCAGTGCTTCCCAATACCATTCTTAAATCCCAAGATTCTCTAGTATCCTTCAAGGAAGTCCAAATCGATACGGTATTGAAAATTAAATTGCCCGAAAACCATTATTACGATGACGAATATTTTGAAGGGATTCATTCTAGGTTTTGGTCTGCCTATCTAGAGGATGAGGATGTGACTTTCACGGTCAACATCATGAATACGGAAAATCAAGCCTGCGTGGATGACATGGAAGAAATGCGCGCCTATTACCAGTCCATAGTGGAGAGCTGGCAGGAAGAAGAACCGACGATGAAAATAGGTGATAATTTTCAGCACATCAATGGCAATGTCTTTATGGCAAGTCTTGTATATACACAATATGATCTGGAGTATGATGAGACTTATCGCTGTAACTTCACTCTTATCCAAATAAAGGATCAACTGTACCAGATCTTGTACATTGAACCTTCCAATTTTAAAAATTATGAATATGCTGATACCTTCTTTGACAGCATTTACATAAACCCTGATTTTAAAGGCGAAAACCAGTATCAAAATTGCACTGGGCTGGATCAAGCCTTTGTGGCTAACGACGGGAAGTTTGGGATTTCACCTTATAATCTAGGAATGATTTTCGGCGGTGCGATGTGTGTTCTTATACCTGTTGGCTTGATCTTTATCATTGCCTTGATCTTGTATAATCGCAAGAAGAAAAAGAAGCAAAAAGAATGGAAGGAATTGAATGGTTAATTCTTTAATTAGGAATTTCAACTACTATTTTAAATATTCCTTCAAAGCCTCTTTAAGCTCTGGTAACTGAAAAACATATTCAGACTGCTCGATCTTTTCACTACTTACATATTGACTGGAAAGCACGGTAGCAGACATCTCGCCTAGCATGAGTTTCATCATAAACTCTGGTACATTAGGTAAGAAAACAGGTTTGTCCAATACCTCACCAATAGTTTCCATAAGCGGTCTGTTTCTTACTGGATTAGGAGCAACACCATTGTAAACGCCTTCCAGTTGCTCTTCTGCAATATGCTTAAAGATTCTTACCAGGTCGTCAATAGCCACCCAACTTTGCCACATTTTACCATTGCCAAATCCAGCTCCAGCATACAGCTTTACTGGTTTTGCCATTTGCTCCAGTGCGCCGCCTTGAGCTGCCAGCACGATCCCTATACGAACGATAGAGTGCTTGAGTCCCAATTCCTTCAATTGCATTCCTATATTTTCCCAAGCAATACAAACCTCAGCCAAGAAATTATCTGCTGTAGGTGGCACCTCATTTTCCTTCAATGGTTGGCCTTCCCAAACGTCAGGATAAATTCCTATCGCGCTTGCCGTTATGGCATGTTTCACCTGGTGATCATTATCGGCAAGAGCGTTAATGAGTAATTGAGTGCTGTTGATACGACTGGACATAATGCGCTCTTTAGCCTCGTCTGTCCATCTTTGGAACACAGATTCTCCAGCAAGGTGTATGATGGTATCTACACCTTCCAGACAGGCAGCGTCTATTGACATGGAACGAACGTCCCATAGAAAACCTTTGAAATCGGCTTCCGTCTCTATAGCGCTTTCTCTCGTTGTTAAATAATGAATCTGGTGTCCTGCAGATCTTAGTACGTCGGTAAGTTTTGAGCCTACTAATCCTGTGGCTCCTGTAATCAATAGCTTCATGTTTCTAAGTTATGCCTCAAATAATTGTGAAGCTCTTCCATTTGCGAGAAATTAACGCTTTGCTAGCGGTATAGATAGGAATGAATTGAGAACTTGTACGATGGTAGCTAAATTTAAGAGCAATGAATAAAAAGATACATTGGGGAATTATGGGATTGGGCAAGATCGCCCACAAATTTGCACAAGACTTAAAACTGGTTGACAACGCAGTCATTACGGCGGTAGGTTCTCGATCTATGGATAAAGCAACCGATTTTGCTTCTAGCTATGATGCAAAAAACGCCTATTCCAGTTATGAAGAACTTGCCCAAGATCCTGATGTGGACATCATTTACATTGCAACACCACACTCGCTTCATTACGAAAACACTTTGCTATGCTTGAATCATGGGAAATCTGCTCTATGTGAAAAACCCATTGCTCTCAATCAAGAACAAGCCGAAGAAATGGCTGCATTAGCCAGATCCAAAAACTTGTTCTTAATGGAAGGCATCTGGACGCGTTTTATTCCAGCGACCCATAAGCTTCTGGAATTATTGGAACAGAAAAGCATCGGTGATTTGCATTATTTAAAAGCCGATTTTGGTTTCATCGTCAACGCACCGCCAGAAAGCAGGCTGGTAGATAAGAACCTTGGCGGTGGCGCTTTATTGGATATTGGAATTTACCCATTGTATTTGAGCATGCTCGTTTTGGGCAATCCTATCGATATAAAAGCCAATGCTATTCTGGCGCCTAATGGCATTGATCAATTCTGCAGTGTGATAGCCAGCTTTCCCAATAATACTCAAGCTGTCATGGAATCTTCCTTCATATCCAACACGCCTACTGAGGCTTTTATCTACGGCTCCAAAGGGTACATCAAGATGCATCGCAAATTCCATCAGAGTGAAAAGCTGGAATTACATCTCTATGAAAGCGATACTACTCAAATATTTGAGCTACCCATCAAAGGAAACGGCTACGTCCATGAGATTGAACACGTGCATGAGCGCTTACATGCAAACGCAACCCAGTCAGATTTGCTGCCATTGGAAATGAGCCTACAACTCACTCGCCATCTGGATCGCATCAAAGAATTGATAGGATTGAAATACACGTGAAAACGTCCTGACATTATAGACATCAGGACGTTTTGATAAGAAATCCAGAATCTAGATCGCGATTCGTAGTGTAGTGTTTTCAGTAACTTCAAACTTGGCTTCTGCCCAGGTTGGCGGTCCATAACTCATCACATTATTGCTCACGCCATAAGATTCCTTAGGCATTCCATTCACTTCAAAATCCATTTGTTTGTTCCCGTTAAGATCTTGCAACACGATGATGGCATATTCTCCTTTTGGTACATTTTCAAAAGTAACTGAAGCGACGCCGTCTTTTATCGAGCTGCTTGCTGCCATTAACGGTGCGGCTTTCATAAACTGGTCTTTGGTACTCAAAGAGAAAATCATCTCGCCGTTGTCATTGCGAGCATTGTCTACGTTTACCGTGATGGTATAGGTTTCTACTATTGATGGTAGTGTTTGCGCTTTCGCGAAAGCGGAAATAAGAATAAGAACTAAAGTGGTCATAAGCGTTTTCATAAGTGGTGTTTTAGATTGTTTGTTGATTCAAATATGCGCCGACATCGCGCATTTCAAAACTTGTTCCTACCCAACTGTCATTATTACATCCTGAATTGTAACTTTTACCTGAAAACCAGAAAACCAGCCACCATTTTGTTCGTATGTTGATGGGATACCTTTTATGAAAACAACCAGCATAACCATTTTATTCATCGCCTTTTTAGGTCTGAGCATCTTCTCAAAAGCAAGTGCACAAGGCCTTGTGGATGGATTTTATAACGGTGCTGGCAAGTTGACCGCAGTTTTAGGTGCTGGTTATGAAGACAACCCAACTTATCTGGCCGGTAAAAATGAATTGGATCTGGAAAAATCATTTTTGAATGTCAATACGTTTCTTGCCTACGGATTGACAGATCGATGGGAATTGAATCTGGCAGCGGCCTATGTCAAAAGCGACCAAGAAGCTGGATTGCAAGATGCTCGATTCATCACCAAATTCAAGGCAGTTGAACACAAAACCAATCAGTACGAACTATCTACCACCATCGCTGGCGGAATCGCGTTTCCTTTAACCGATTATGAAACCGAAGGTCTCAATGCCATAGGCCAGCGAGCGACGAGATTTCCTTTGCGAGCATTACTTCATGTTCAAAAAGCAAATGGCTGGTTTGCCACTGCCCAAGCTGGCTATACTCCAACATTAAATCCTACGCCAGATTCCAATACGGCAAGTCTGAAATTAGGAGTCGCAAAATCCAGCTATTACATCGATGCTTTCATCGATTATCAAAATTCGCTTAATGGTAGAGATTATCGTGGTTTTCCAGCGCCCAACAACTTTAGGGAACTTGAAGTCGATTTCTTAAGAGCTGGCATTACTTTTTACAAACCATTTGGTTTGCGAGCTGGTGCCTTTGTAAATACGGCTTATACATTCAATGGTAGAAATGTAGGTTTAGGACCTGCGGTCAATATTGGACTGGTTTATAAAACGTTTTTATAAACTGTTCTTGATTTTAAGCAGTTCTGCTTTTACAAACTCAAGTTTCTTGATGATTTCCAGATGGCTTAGATCTTCCTTATGGGTTTTCATGTAATCACGAGCACCTTCCAACGTGAAACCGCGTTCCTTCACCAGATGGTAAATGGTTTGCAGGTTCTTTACGTCAGCTTGTGAGAATTTACGATTGCCACGTGCATTCTTTTTAGGCTGCAGAATATCAAATTCCTTTTCCCAAAACCGAATCAACGACGGGTTGACATCAAATGCCTTAGTCACCTCGCCCATGGTGTAGTACAGCTTCTCTGGTAGATCAACATGCATTAGTCCAGAGAAATGTTTTCCTGTTGCGATTTCTTAAGCAGTTCATTGAACTCTTCTGGAGTTAGGGAACCGTAATAGAAGTTGATAGGATTGATACGTTCATTATCCTTAAATACTTCATAATGCAAGTGCGGTGCCTGGGAACGACCTGTAGAACCTACATAACCTATGATGTCGCCACGCTTAACCTTTTGCCCTACTTTGACATTATAAGGATTACGCTGTCGCAAATGCGCATAAAGGGAAACATATCCATAACCGTGATCAATGCGTATGTGATTACCATAACCAGCGCTATTGGCATCTGCGCGCTCCACGACGCCATCACCACTGGCAAAAACAGGCGTACCGCGTGGTGCGGTAAAATCCATACCATAATGAAACTTTCTGGTCTTGTTAAAAGGATCTGTACGATAACCGTAACCACTGGCCATGCGCGTCAGATCCTGGTTACGCACTGGCTGGATCGCTGGAATACTAGCGAGTAGTTTTTCTTTGTCTTTAGCGAGTACAGCGATTTCATCCAAAGACTTGCTTTGGATCGCAGTACGTTTTTTAAGCTTGTCTATAGATTCCTTAAGCGCGATGACTTTGTCGCTGTTGGAATATCCTTCATAATTCTTATAGCGGTTCACTCCACCAAAACCTGCCTGGCGCTGCTCTTCGGTAATTGGGTTGGCGTCAAAATAAATGCGGTAGATGCTGTTGTCGCGTTCCTCAACTTCTTCAATAACGGCAGTAAGTTGGGCGATTTCTTCTTCCATACTTTCCATTTGCATCTCCACAAATTTCTTGTCACGCTTAGCGCTGCGCAGCTCTGGAGAATCGTACACCTTACCGGCATATAAATAAAGAAGAAAGCCTACTAGACAGCTGGAAAAGATAAAAAGAGCCACATTACCAAAGATTTTGCGCTTGCGGCGCTCTACTTTTTGGTAAGAAAGTGTTTCTTGATCGTAGTAGTACTTAACCTTTGCCATACGTTATAAAGTGCTATTTTTGCCGTGTTTTCTGCTACTTAAACAAGACGCAGAAGGACTGATTTTGTTACGCTTTCGCGAAAGCGAACTCACCTTCAATCCCATAAACAACGAGGACAAAAGTAAGAAATTGTAATTAACCGCAGGACAGACGCCATAATGAAGTCACAACAGATACGACAAACATTCCTAGATTTTTTCAAGAACAAGCAACACGAGATTGTGGCCAGTGCGCCCATGGTCATCAAGAATGACCCAACACTCATGTTTACCAATGCTGGAATGAACCAGTTCAAGGAATATTTTCTAGGTATATCAGATCCCAAAAACAATAGGGTGACAGATACCCAAAAGTGCCTGCGCGTGAGTGGTAAGCATAACGACCTGGAAGAAGTTGGTGTGGATACCTATCACCACACCATGTTTGAGATGTTGGGGAACTGGAGTTTTGGCGATTACTTTAAAAAAGAAGCGATTGCCTGGGCTTGGGAACTTTTGGTAGACGTTTACGGCATCGATAAAGATTGCCTTTACGTGACCATTTTTGAAGGTGACGCGTCAGAAAATCTGGAGCGCGATACAGAGGCCTATGATTTCTGGGCAGAACTTATTGATAAAGACCGAATTCTAAACGGTAACAAGAAGGACAACTTCTGGGAAATGGGTGATCAAGGCCCATGTGGTCCTTGTTCTGAAATTCATGTGGACATACGCAGCGATGCCGAAAAGGCAAAAGTAGATGGCGCGACGCTGGTCAATGCAGACCATCCACAAGTTGTGGAAATCTGGAACCTAGTTTTCATGCAATACAACCGCATGGCAGATGGTTCCCTTAAAAACCTACCGGCGCAACACGTGGATACGGGAATGGGCTTTGAGCGCCTAGCCATGGTATTGCAAAACAAGCAATCCAATTATGATACAGACGTGTTCCAACCGCTCATCAACGAGATAGAAACCATCACAGGTCACTCCTATGGCAAAACCGAGCAGGAAGATATCGCCATACGTGTCATTGCAGACCATGTGCGTGCCGTCTCGTTCTCTATTGCAGACGGTCAATTGCCGTCCAATACGGGTGCCGGTTATGTGATACGCAGGATCTTGAGACGTGCGATACGTTATGGATTCACTTATCTTGATAAAAAGGAGCCTTTTATTTTTAAACTGGCGACCACGCTGGCCCATCAAATGGGCGATGCCTTTCCAGAGTTGAAGGCACAGCAAGATTTGATCATTAATGTCATAAAAGAAGAAGAGCAATCTTTCTTGAGAACATTGGATCAAGGACTCATATTATTGGATTCTATGATCGCTTCCGCGAAAGCGAACTCTCAAAATGCCATTGAAGGATCCAAAGCTTTTGAACTCTACGACACCTTTGGCTTTCCTATAGATTTGACCGCACTTATCCTGCGTGAAAAAGGAATGGAGCTTGACGAAAAAGGTTTTGACAAAGCCATGCAGGAACAAAAAGATCGTTCTCGAGCTGCCAGTGCCACATCTGCTACAGACTGGACTGAACTAAGATCTGACGACACTCAAGAATTTATAGGGTACGACCGCCTCGAGGCAGACGTCTTTATCTCTAAATACAGAAAAGTCACCTCTAAAAAGGATGGTGATCTATATCAACTGGTGTTTAATATGACACCATTTTATGGAGAAAGCGGTGGACAGACTGGTGATAAGGGTTATTTACAAAGTGCTGATGGTGATACCGTATATATTGTAGATACTAAAAAGGAAAACGGACAAACCGTACATATCACAAAAAACCTACCTAAGGAAGTAAAGGAGCGTCACAAAGCTGTGGTAGATGCGCGACAACGTCAGCGTAGTGCTGCAAACCATACGGCTACTCACCTATTGCATCAAGCCCTACGCAAGATTTTGGGAACTCATGTAGAACAGAAAGGATCCATGGTGCGCAGTGCGTCCTTGCGATTTGACTTTTCACACTTTGCCAAAATGACTCCTGAGGAAATTGATCAGGTAGAACAATTTGTCAACGCTCGTATCGCAGAACACCTTGAACTGGAAGAAAACCGAAATAACACGTATGAAGATGCCATTCAAGATGGTGCGATAGGATTGTTTGGTGAAAAATATGGCGATGTGGTGCGCACCATTAAGTTTGGTGCCAGCCATGAACTTTGTGGTGGTACACATGTGAAAAACACGGCAGATGTCTGGCACTTTAAAATCAAAAGCGAAAGCGCCGTTGCCGCAGGTATACGTCGTATCGAGGCAATCACTGGCGACGCCGTCTTAAAATACTTTGAACAACAGGATGAAACCCTGGAAGAGATCAAAAGCATCTTAAAATCTACGGCTCAAAATCCGGCAGAATCCGTACAAGCATTGCAAGATGAAAATGCAGCTCTTAAAAAAGAAATCGAGCAGTTGCTAAAGGCAAAAGCTGGAAACCTAAAAGGTGATTTGATCGCATCGGCTCAAGAGGTCAACGGTGTGAATTTCATTGCCGCTGCCACCGATCTTGATACTAAATCCATCAAAGACCTGGCTTTTGAAATCGAGCGCGAGATGGAGAATTTATTTATGATCTTGGGATCTAATGCTGACGATAAAGCCACACTTACCGTCATTATTAGTAAGAATCTGGTAGAAGACAAAAAACTTAATGCTGGTCAGATCGTTCGCGAACTGGGCAAGCACATTCAAGGCGGCGGCGGTGGACAGCCACATTTTGCCACAGCTGGCGGAAAGAATCCGCAAGGGATTGATAAGGCATTGGAAGCAGCAAAGGATTATTTATAAAAGTGCATTGTGCAAAATGATCCATTCATAAAAGCAGAAGAGCAGCAGGAAACCAGCCTTGTTTTTAAGGGATTCGGCCCGCGATTGGGTGCGTATTTGCTGGATGTTTTGTTTTTGATTGTTCCTGCCGCAATGGTAGATTTTTATAATCTGGCTTACCCAAGAAGCTTTTGGTTATATCTCTTAATATGCATTATTACAATGGCTTATAAACCTATTCTTGAGGGATTGTATGGAGCCACTTGGGGAAAGATGATTTTATATATCAAAGTAGTGGATTATGACGGTGGTAAGATCAATGCTGCTCAGGCGATTTTGCGCAGCGTTTTCACCATAAGTAAAAATCTTATCCTACTGCCGGTATACTATTTTATCTTCAATGACAGCTATTTATTGAGCATGGAGAGCTACTTTGATTTCAGTACTGAGATGGTGGCACGTTATCCCATGATCAACATCATTTCTGGAATCTCGGTACTTATTACTTTTGTCGAATTGATCGCTCTACTGATGGATCAACCCTACTGGAGAGCGATTCATGATCGTATTGCCAAGACGTATGTGGTGGAGAGTTAGATAATGCTCGTTATTATGTAACAAAACAAGAGTTTTTCCTACATATAGTTATGGCAACCACTGCGACACATATTCTAAGAAAAATAGATAACATCAAAGCTCGATCAGAGCAACGCAGGTCTGATTACAAGAAAGACATTTTGATGGGTAAACGATCTCCGTTCAAAGAGAACTCTGAAATGCCGGTTTTTACAAAGGAACAGGTTGAAAATCACAAAAAAAAGTTCCAAAGAGAAATCGCAAAACGAAAGCGTAGAAACATTTGGATCATTTTAATTGTTGTAATTTCTTTACCAGCGACATTATGGTTGATGCACAGCATATTTATGTACGGCGTTAAATCTTGATATATGAGCAGCGCAGGTAGCATACAAGCCATGATCACGGCGATGAAAAACAACGCCAGACGTCGCAAGACCAGCGATACATCCATGGCAGGAACACAGGCTGGAGCACTGTATAATAACGATACCAGTAAAACACCTCAACACACACCAGAACAGATTGCAGCGGCTAAAGCTGCCTTTCAGATCAAGGCACAAAAAGAAAAGCGCCGCAGATTGAAAATTCTGTTGATAACTATTCTGGGTGCTCCGTTGTTAGGTTACCTGCTGTTTGAATTAATGACCTAAGTCATCAATTAGTTTAGAATTACCATAACATCGACTGGCAGTCGTTTGATTACATTTGGTATTCTATGAAATTCACCACACATTTTGAGATTGAGACGATCAAAAAGCCGCTGGATCATCATGACCGCGTGGTGCTCATGGGCAGTTGCTTTTCCCAAAACATATGCGACAAACTTTCCCATTATGGTTTCAAGGCGTTGGTCAACCCTTTTGGGGTCATATTTAATCCATATAGTTTGATGCTGTTGATGAAGAAATCCATTTATGGGGATTTCAGTATGGACGATGTGAACGGCAACTTCAGCTACCTCGCACATTCGGATTTGAATGCAGCTAATGCAAGTGAAGTTTTGATTCAACTGCAAGATGCCGGCCAGGTACTAAAGAAGCATTTAGAAAAAGCTTCTCATGTCATCCTAACTTTGGGGACAGCCTGGATCTACGAACTTCAAAAAACAGGACAGATAGTGGCCAATTGCCACCAGCAACCGCAAAAGTTATTTAGCAAGAGGTTGTTGAGCATACGTGAGATGGAAGAGGCCTTACAGCGCATCGAGTTCCTGATCAAAAAGGTCAATCCGGCAGCGCAATTGATATACACCTTATCGCCCGTACGTCATACTAAGGATGGAATGGTAGAGAATGCCCGCAGCAAAGCGCGACTTCATGAAGCCATCCAGCAATCCTGCGACGGTCGCGATCCTTATTATTTTCCTGCCTATGAAATCCTGATGGATGAATTGCGCGATTACCGTTTCTATGCCAGTGACATGATACATCCTAATGCAACCGCTGTGGATTATGTGTGGTTACGCTTTCGCGAAAGCGTACTTCACCAAAACACAGTGAACGCTATAAAAGCCATCGAAAAACACCAAAAGTTAGCCGGCCACAAACCCAAAGACATCGAGGCGCATGCCTTACATGTGGAGCAATCACGCCGACAGCTACTTTCAAAATTTCCCTATCTACAACTATGAATAGCAGACTTAAAAATATCTTTATAGGTGTTGCCATCACGATCATTATTGTGCTTATGTACAGCTATTATAGCAGCCGTAATGACGAGCGCGAACGCCTTATTACTCAAACGGCCTTGATTGAGAAACAGGTGCGCAACGTGAGCAAGCTTGTAGTGACTGAGGCTACTTATGCCAAGGTGTATACCTATGAGAATACGAAAGTTTTTGGTTGGGATTTTTTCAGTAGCCAGAAACGAGCGCTGGTCATTTCAAACGCCAAAGTTCAAATCGCGTATGACTTGAAAAAGATGAATTTCCAGATTGATGAGAATGCCAAAACGATCAGGATTTTAAACATTCCGCCGCCAGAGATCAACATCGACCCTGATCTCACCTATTATAATCTGGATAATGGACTCACCAATAGATTTGAAGCCCAGGATTTTAACAAGATCAAAACTCAGATTACCAAAGACCTAAAAAGTAAGATAAGTAAGAGTGAAGTTGTAGGCAATGCCCAGAATAGACTGCTTAGTGAGTTATCACAAATCTATGTCCTGACAGAAAGCTTCGGCTGGACGCTGGAGTATGATGGCTCTACCATCAATAGCGATAGTGACTGGAGTGACCTGATGGATTAGGGCAAATGCCTTATAGATGTTCATTGGCCTTAGGGATATTTTAGTCGCATGAATTTAGGAGTGCTGCAACCATTGCTCAAGATCAATGAGCGAACGACCCATATTTATCTTTCCAGCCTTTTTGTGCTGCTGTTGTACTTTTTAGAATCTGTGAGTGCCATCACAGTAATCTTTTCCTATTTCTTGGAGACGATTGTGATAGGTGTTATTAATGTATTCAAGATTCTTTTATCGCGTAAAAAAGAGGAAAAGGAACTTAATGGTAAATTCTTTCTCGCGGCTTTCTTTACCGTTCATTATGGGATGTTTGTAGCGATACAATCCATGTTTGCCTTTACCTATCTGGAAATTTCAGATCCCAACTGGACCAGTAGTGGTTTTGAACTGGTCGATAATTACACCCGTGTGCTTGCGATGGACAATATAGGTTGGATTCTGGGTACGATCATTTTAAACAACCTTTGGGTATTTTATAAAAATTATCTGCGGAATGGGCGATATCTGGAAGTTAGTGGACTAGAACTGATGTTTGCGCCGTACGTCAGGATATTTGTGCAACAGTTTGTGGTAATCTTATCTGGATTTTTTATCAGCTTTGGAGCGCAGCATGCGGCTGTTATTTTGTTGATAGGCTTGCGCACCTTTATTGATGTGATGATAGTAGAGATAAGAGATGGCACTCCTTTTATGGAGTATCTGGTCAAGAAAAACAATACCAATAAAATAAGCGACGAAGAATTTAGAAAGTACGTCAAAAACCTTTCTGAATAGTTAGGTACGGTCTTCTGAAAAAAGTAAATCCCTCAAGAACGAGTTCTCGAGGGAATTACCATCATTAACCAAAACTAATTACTAAAAATCTTTTGCGGAATCTATCTGCCTCTAGTGCGGTATTCCTGCAATATCTTTTTTCTAAATTCATATTCAGCCTTTTTGAGTTGTAAAAATCTCTTTGGGCCTATGATTTTGATAATCTTTCTGTTGCGCGCTTCAAAATTAGACTCGTTGAGGGCTGCTTCAATATCAAACATGCCATCAACAAATTCTTGTGCTTGATCTACGGACATAGTATTAAAGCTCTTAGCCATATCATACATCAATTTTTTCTTTTTAATCTTCAAGTCATTACGCTCTTCCTTGATATCGTTAAAAATGGGCCAGAATTTCTGCGCCTCTTCTGAGGTGAGTTCAAGTTCTTGCGTCAGGAATGACACTTCCATGGCTTCAATCTTATCTGTGGCACTGCGCACCTCTTGGTAACTGGTACGCACTACTTGTGCCATCGAACTGACAGATGCCATTAGGGCTATGGTAAATACAGTTATCGTTTTCATTCTTCCAACATTTGGTTCATATCTACCTCATCTGCAAGGTAGTTTAGCAATTCATCATTACTTATAGAGGTTTCAAAATTTGCAGTATCGAGAATATCAGTATCTGAGTATAAAATATTAATCGCGTCGCGATCAGATATAAAGTCTGTTTCAGCTAAATAAAGAGCTATCTCTTCATTTTCCAGATCTTGAATGGTCAGTGCATTTTGAGGCCAGAATCCATCTATAGCAAGAGCAGCAACAAATATGGCGGCAACAGCAATCATTGGAATTACCCATGATGGGTAATCTCTTTCCAGCTTGACTACTGGCTTATCGACAGTTGCTTCCAGTACTCGTTTTTCCAGTTGCTCAAAATAGTTATCTGGTGTAGTAAATGGTAGTTCCTTATCGTTTGCAGAACGCTCACTTTGCGCCACTGTGTTCATCACACGATCTTCCAAACCATCAAAATAACCTTTAGGCACTTCAAAACCATTCGCATTGACCGCATCTGCATCCTGATCAGAACGCACGGCATTCATAATACGATCCTCCAAGCCGTCAAAATAACCAGAAGGCACAGAAAATTGAGAATCCTCACGCTCTTGCGCAGGTTTCACGTTATCGCACAACCGATCTATGTTTGCCTTAAAGTATCCTTGCGGTACTTTAAAACCTAAATCGTTATGTGTGTTCTTCTTTTTCATGTTTCTATGACACCAATTATGGCGATTAGTTTAATCTCCCTTAAGGTAAGACTCTATCTTTTTTGCTGCTATATGATAGCTTGATTTTACAGCGCCTTCACTAAGTTCCAAAATTTCGGCGATATCCTTAAACTTGATCTCGTCGTAGTACCTCATGTTAAAAATCTCCCGTTGCCGGTCTGGTAATCTTACCAGTGCTTTTTGGAGTTGCATTTGTACATCATCACCCGTGAAATACACATCTGCTTCCAGTTGCTGCACTAGGTAATCTTGCATTTCGGCACTGTTGATCTGGACGATTTTAGATTTGCGTTTGAGAAAGGTCATACTTTCATTGTATGCAATTCTAAACATCCAGGTACTCAATTTACTATCACCTTTAAAATTAGGCAAGCCTCTAAAGATCTTGATAAAGACATTTTGCAGCACATCATCTGCATCCTCGTGGTTGAGCAGGATCTTACGTATTTGCCAGTAAAGGTTTTGCTGATGTTCTTTCACAAGCATGCGAAAACCTTTGTCCAGTGACTTAGGGTTTGCAATGAGATCAAGAATTTCGCGGTCGGTTGTTTGGCTCATTCAATAGTTTTGACTCTTAAAAATAATAAAGGTTTAATGTTTTTCTAGTCGTTGACAAAAATCAAATGGAGTCTCTTTAAATTTAAGGAGTTCGATTCATTTCAATGTAGCCAGTACTAAGAGATTTCTATGAATCATCTTCGTCTTCTTCTGTAAATAATTTCCCCACCACCTTTTCATGCAAATTCTGAAATACAATGAAGAGCATAGGCACGAATATGATCAATAATAGTGTACCCACAAATAAGCCTCCTGCGGCACCGGTTCCTATGGAACGGTTACCTTTAGCGCCTACTCCAGAGGCGATAATTAAAGGAACCATACCTGCAATAAAAGCGATCGAGGTCATCAAGACTGGCCTTAATCGTTCCTTAGCTGCTTGGATCGCAGCATCTTTTATGGATTCTCCATCTCTACGTTTTTGTTGACCAAACTCTACTATCAGAATCGCATTTTTTGCCAGCAAACCGACAAGCATGATCAAGGCGATCCTGAAATAAATGTTGTTTTCTAATCCGAATAGGTACGTAAATAGGTAAGAACCTAGGACACCTAGCGGCAAAGAAAGAATTACCGCCAATGGGATGATGTAGCTTTTGTATTGAACAGCCAAGAAAAAGTACATAAAAACCAAGCTAAGTACAAGAATCACTTGTAATTGACCTTCTGCCTCGATCTCTTCTCTAGTCAAACCATTGAAACCTAATTTATAGCCGCGTTTCAAACTCTGGGCTTCTTCTTTGATGGTAGCAATTGCATCACCGGTACTGTAACCTTCCTGAATGGATCCATTAACACCAATGGCATTAAACAGATTGAATCTATTTATGGACTGAGCACCGTTGATCTCTTTTAGAGTGAAAAACTCTGTTATGGGCGCCATTTCTCCTTTATCATTGCGAACAAAAATCTTTTTAAAATCCTCTTTGGTTCTACGGTACTCTGGTAAGGCCTGTACGTAAACCTTATACTGCTTTCCAAACTTGCTAAAGTTTGAGGCATATATTCCACCAATATAACCTTGTAAAGATCCTAATATCGTATTTGCATCAATTCCTGCGGCTTTGATTTTAGGTAAGTCCAATTCAATTTGATATTGAGGAAACTCATTGCTAAACGTGGCTCTCGTCATGGCAATCTCGGGTCGTTGATTAAGGCGTGCAGTAAGTTTTTTTGTTTCTTGATTAAGATCGTCCAAGGATGCGTCGCTTTCACTTAAAACATTGAACGAAAAACCTCCAGAACCACTATAACCAGGCACCTGCGCTGGCTGGAAAAAGGTCATTTGCGCATCTGGAAATGAAGCGGCAACCCCATTGAGCTGTTTAATAATCGAATTGATGGATAAGGAGTCCGCATCTCTTTCACTCCATTTCTCTAAGGGTAGATAGGCCAATGCATAAGAACCTCCAGTACCATTAAAAAAATTGGATCCTGTAGAAAACGATATTGACTCAATGCCTTCGATGTTTTTAGCTTGCTCACTAAAATCTGCCATGATCTGATAGGTACGATCCATGGAAGCTCCATCTGGTAAAGTCACGTTTGCAAATACCACTCCTTTATCTTCAGTTGGCACAAAACCTTTAGGAATGTTATTATTGATAAAAAAGATAGCTCCCAAGGCAACGGCAAGCACAATACCCGTAATTACAAGTTTACTGCTCAAACTATTTAAAACGCTCTCGTAACGATCCTTGAGCTGGTCAAACTTCTGATTAAAGCCATTAAAAAATCGCCTTAAAAAGCTTTTGTTTTCTTCTTCGCCGTCTTCAGGTTTTAGGATTAAAGCACTTAATGCTGGACTTAACGTGAGTGCGTTTATAGAAGATATTACAATAGAAATAATCAACGTGACTCCAAATTGCCCAAAAAAGATCCCAGTTGGACCTGTCAAAAAAGTTACCGGAATAAACACTGCTGCCATCACAAGGGTCGTCGCGATGATTGCTCCTGATATTTCCTTCATCGCATCTATACTGGCCTTTCTAGCGCTTTTTTCACCGTTTTCCATTTTGGACTTGACAGCTTCTGTAACGACAATGGCGTCGTCAACAACGATTCCTATGGCAAGAATCAGCGCGAATAATGTCAAGAGGTTCAAGGAATAGCCCAACAAATTCAAGAAGAAAAACGTTCCAACTACAGATACAGGTACCGCAATAGCTGGAATAATAGTCGTACGTATATCTTGTAGAAAAACAAAAACAACGACAAAAACCAGTGCAAATGCAATCAAAAAAGTATTGATCAAATTATCAATGGACGCTTCTAAAAAATCATTGATATTGTAATCAATGATGTAGTCCATTCCTTTCGGGAAGTCTGCCGCTAGTTGCTCTAGTTCTACTTCAAGGTCTTGAATCACCTTTTGTGCATTGGATCCAGGCGATTGAAAAATCCCTAAACCTACAGATCGTTCACCGTTAGTTTCTGAAATGGAAGTATAGCTAAAGGCATCCAGCTCAATATCTGCCACTTGCTTAAGTGTCAAATACTGATTATTGTCGATGGCTTTCAGCACAATATTTTCGTACTCTTCGATCGAACTGAATCGGCCTTGATACTGCAGCGTATATTCGAATGCAGTACCTGAATTTTGTCCCAAAGTTCCTGGTGCCGCTTCCACGCTTTGCTCGTTCAATGCCGCGAGAACGTCAGATGGTTGCAAGGCATAGGCCGCGAGTTTATCTGGTTTGATCCAGATGCGCATGGTGTATGCCTTACCACTGCCTGATGAGACCTGTGCTACTCCTTCAATTCTTTGAAGAACTGGAACCACTTTGATATCAATATAATTCTGCACAAAAATCTCGTCAAAATCATCTGTTGTGCTTCTAAAGGATAAATACATCAACGAGCTATTCTGCTTCTTTTGAGTGACAATACCGCTGTTAATGACCTCTGCAGGAAGTAATGGATTTGCCCGTGCCACACGATTTTGAACATTTACCGCAGCAATATCAGGATCGGTTCCTTGTTTGAAGAAAATGGTAATGGTGGCATTACCACTATTACTCGCCGTCGAGGTGATATAATCAATGCCTTGTACACCATTGATTTCCTGCTCGAGTGGCACTACAACGCTTTCCAGAATGGTCTGTGCACCTGCACCTGGAAATGTTGCCGTTACCTCGACCGTTGGTGGCGCGATCTGCGGATATTGGGTCACCGGCAGATTATTAAAGCCAAGTATTCCCAAAATCACCACCACAATAGAAATCACGGTAGATAAAACTGGATTATCGATAAATATTTTGAGGAATTTATTCATTCCTAAAGGTGTTTTTTACATTTCCCAAAACACTATCCAAAGCAATAAGCCTAGGCTTGATCTTACTACTATCCTGCACTTTTCCAAGTCCTTTGGCTAGAATGGTATCACCTACTTTAATACCTGAATTGACAATCACCACATTCCCAACACGCTTTTCTATATCGACAAGTGTATTATAAATGGTATCCTTATTGGCCAGCTTAAAAAGATAGGTAAGCGTTTGTTGTTTATAAGTGGATTCTGCAGGTACCACAACAACGTTATTGTAAGCAATCGGAATTTTCATCAAACCACTATATCCATTGAGCAGTACGCCATCTGGATTGGGAAAAATCGCTCTGAATGTGATGCTTCCCGTAGAACTGTTGATCGTACCCGTTGTGGTTTGGATCCTTCCCTTTTGATTATAGTTGTTACCGTTGGATAATTCAAAAACCACTTCTGGAAAGTTTGCTATTTTCTCTTGAAGTGTGGTTCCCTTAGTTTCCTTTAAAAATGAGACATAATCTTTCTCATCCATGGAAAAGTAAACAAATACACTATCGTTCTGGCTTACGGTGGTTAACGCCATGGCATCCGTTGGTCCCACAAGAGAGCCTAACCTATAAGGCAATGAATTGATGCGACCGGTCACTGGACTCACGATGGTCTTGTAATTCGACATGCGCTGTGCACTGCGATACACGTTTTCACTTTCCTTCAATCTTGAGTTTGCCTGTTCCAGGCCAGCTTGTGCTTTCTTTAATTCCACGTCACTGATGATGCCGTCTTTTACCAGTGGTATGAGTTTATCCACATCAACTTGTGCGTTGTATCGATCTGCACGGGCAATGCCTATAGCATCACGCGCAGCTTGAGCTTCGGCTTGCAAGGGTTCTGCTTCCAGTTCAAACAGCAGGTCGCCTTTTTGCACGTACGCACCTTCATCCACATAAATTTTTTCAATAAATCCTTGAATTTTAGGTCTTATCTCGATGTTCTTGACACCTTCCACATTAGCGGGAAATATTGTGGTGTCATTTACTGTTCTCTTTTCTACCTTCAGAACGGGCAACTGCGGTATTCTTTGCTCTTTTTGCTCTTCAGAACATGAGCAGCAAAGCGCCAATGTCATCAGGCAGGACAATATGATGTGATAGGTCTTCATAATATATAGCTTCCCAGAATATCGCTGGGGTTTAAATTTGTTCTGATGGCTTCGGTTGCGTCATTAGCCCACTTGTTTCAATTTATATTTCAAATCATGAACTCTATTAAAGCGATGAGGTGTGTTTGAAATTCGCTTTCGCGAAAGCGTAACTTCAATCATTCTTCTTCTCTTCATTAGACAACATGGTACTTGCAGGTTCAATCTTCTTATTCCAGCCGCCACCCAAAGCACGGTACAACTCTACGGTTGCGTTAAGCTGATTGAGTTTTAGGTTTACCAATTCAATCTGGGCATTCAATTTGTTGGAATCTGCGATGAGCACCTCTAGATAACTGGAAAGACCGCTTTGATAAAGCCGGAAGGAATAGTCTGTCGCATTGTCGAGAAATTCCACTTGCTCCTGTCGCACCTTGTATTGTTCTGTAAGCGAGTTTTGGGTAAACCACGCATCATTAACCTCTTGATAGGCTGTCAACAAGGTCTGTTTGAACTCCAGTGATGCGGTTTGTTGATTGATTTGAGCTACCTCAAAATTGGTCTTGATTCTTCGGTTGTTCAAAATGGGCTGTGCCAGACCGGCGACAAGTGTATTAAACAATGAAGCGCTACTTATCCAGTCGCTGGCATTCACACTTCTAAATCCAGCAGAAGCTCCAATATTTAATTGCGGATAAAAATCTGCTCGCGCCACATTTTCCAGCTCAAAGGCATTAATTAAGTTGAATTCTGCCTGCACCACATCGGGTCGGTTTCTCAATAATTGCGACGGCAATCCTATCTCAATTTCTCTATCCAGAAAGGTACTATCGATCTTTCCACGAGAAACCTCTTGCGGGTTTTTCCCTAATAGGACGCTGAAAGCATTTTCGGCAAGCTTGATTTGCAACTCCAGATCCAGTGCGAGCAATTCTGCAATCTTCAATTGCGAACCAGATTGTTGCACGGCCACTTCACGTTCCAGACCAGCTTTTTTAAGTTTTTCTGTGATGTCAAAACTTCCTTTTCTGGCTTCCACAGCCTGCTGGGCAATTTCCAACTGCTCGTCAAGTGCCATGAGCAAGTAATATTGCGAGGCCACATTTGAAATGATAGAAGTCTTGACCAGTCGTTGTCCAGCCTCGCTCTGTAAATAAGCTGCAGCTGTTGCTCTTTTGTTGCTGGTAATGCCACCCCAAAGATCAATTTCCCAATCCAGTGTCCCAGTAAGGTCATACTGTTCAATGCGTGAAGGAACATTGCCATCGCTGGACTGGTTTCCTTGACGAGCTTGCTGTCCCTGAAAACTATTATCACTAAAATCTGATGAATTGACCGACGCGTCCACATTCAAAGTAGGTACGTAACCAGCTCTTCCTTGCCGATATAATGCCTGCGATCGATACACATTTTGAAGTGCCAGACGCATATCATAATTGTTAGTAAGTGCTTCATCAATGTAGTCTAGTAGTAATGGGTCATTGAAAAAACACTCATAAGGCACCATAGCCATTGAGGTAGAATCGATTTCCTTAAAGTCCCTATAAACGGTTGGGACGTCCAGTTCTGGTTCTTGGTAATTTTTAGTCACCAGACAAGAATGCGTTAAAAAAGCAATGAGTATGAGTAGTAGAATCTTTTTCAAAAACAATCTTACCTTTTATATATTCGTTTGCGATCCTTATAAATTGTGACCGGCAATGGATATTTTGAAAATTAAGGCAGCAAGCCACAATTAAATGATAGGGAAATGTGAAAGTTGCCTCGAGGAAGAAAAGTTTTCACGTAATGACTATTCTGGAAAACATTGAAATTGCTCAAGCTGACGGAACCAGTCGAATAATTGAAGCATCTATAAAGTTCGATTTAACTAGGTCCTGTTAGGCACTATTATTGAAACCCACAACAATGTAATCATTGAGTCAATAAAAGAGTTTAAGATTAAAACTTTTGAGATTTTCTTATGCTTTTATCGCAATGCCTAATGGATACGTCTATAGATTTATTAAATATCTTTGTTACATTGACTGCTATAGAAGTAAAACAATCCATTAAACGTTTTCTTCTATAGTCAGTAACAGCAAACTCAAATTAAAAAACATGGAAACTACCGAATATAAAAACACAACGACATATCAGCCTTTGATTGAGGTTACGGACCATACCCGAGCGGCATTTTACCGTAAGACCTATGGTCATGTGGCTCTTGCTACCTTACTGTTTATTGTTATTGAAACAGTATTGCTACGCATCGATCCGCTGGTAGATCTTATGTTGTCTCTTACCCAAGGATGGAAATGGTTACTGGTTTTAGGCGCTTTTATGTTTGCGACTAATTATGCTGAAAAACTGGCGCATACCACACACGACAAGACCAAGCAATATCTGGCGCTTTTCCTATTTGTACTGGCAGAGGCGATCATTTTTGTACCGCTGCTTTACATCGCGATTTACTATCTGCAAGGCGATTATTTTGCAGTCATCAATCAAGCTGCAATCATGACACTAGCTCTATTTACTGGATTGAGCGCCGTAGTATTGATTACCAAAAAAGACTTTTCATTCCTACGCAGTATTCTTGCCATAGGCTTTTTGATAGCCGTAGGTGCGATCGTTGCCGGGATGATTTTCGGTTTTAATCTAGGACTGTTCTTTAGTGCTGGAATGATTGTTTTAGCCGCTGGAACGATCTTATATCAAACTTCGCAACTAGTCCACAAATATTCTACAGATCAATATGTAGGTGCATCACTTGGGCTTTTTGCTTCATTAATGCTATTATTCTGGTACATCTTGAGCATCTTCATGTCAAACGACTAATTTGCCAAGACTGCTAATACCTAGTGACACGCAGCAGTGGTTGGCGCCATACGGGTATGCGCTTGTTGGGCTCATACTGCTTGCTGCGATCATTCATCTTATCTTGAGATACCTGCAAAATCGAAAGGATTTTCTATGGTATAGACAAGTGGTAAGCTGGAGAAGGTTATCGCTTTCGCGAAAGCGAACTCTTCAAGAATTCTCCTTTTATAAAAATCTCTCGCCTAAGTATCAAAAACAGTTTGAACATCGTGTTGCATGTTTCATAGCCTATAAAAGTTTTAACCATCGTTATGGGAAACCAGTGCAGGATCATCAAAAGGTCACGATAGCCATTATTGCGGTAATGCTCACCTTCGGTAGGCGTAATTATATGATGGATAATCTGGAGACCATTTTGATATTTGACACGCCTTTTGAAAGCGCTGCGAATCAAGCCTTACACAAAGGTGAGTTCAATCCCAGAGCAAAAGTGCTGGCCTTGTCTTGGCCTGATGTGCTGGCAGGAATACAGGTAGAAGACGATAATTTCCATCTAGCGCTGCACGAATTTACTCATGTGATTCATATTGAGAGCGAACGCTCGCAACACATAGATGCCTTGAGATATCATAAATACCATCATCTTTTACTGATGGCCTTAAAAGATCGAGAAGTACGGAATAGGTTGGAACTTTCTCAATTTTTCAGAGACTATGCGTTCACAAATCAGTACGAATTTATGGCAGTACTCACGGAGTATTTCTTTGAGTCACCGGTAGCTTTCCAGAGCGAATTCCCTTTACTGTTTCAGTATATTCAAACGGCGCTTTTGTACAAAACCGACTGGCTTACAGGATTGGAATGAAGCTGTTTTGGTCGTTTGAGTCCGCTGGTGTTTAAAGCCAAGTGAGATAGGATATCCAAAACCGAAGAAGTTTTTACCAAATCCTTAGCCTCCAAACCATAGGTGCGTTCCCCATTACGAATGATAGCCATCGACTGTACGGCACAAATTCTATCGCTAAAATGACTTCTAAATTCACCAAAATATTTATTTGCCGCGTTTTCAATCAGACTTATTTTATCCAAAAGATCCTGAGAAACCGTTGAAGCTACAGAAGTCTCAAACCTCAAACATTGATCAACTTGGGTAAAACGTTCTATCGATTTTGAGTTGGTCACATCAAGTTTCAATAAATGAATGAAGTCATTAATGGCAAACACCAATTCACTTAATTCTTGTTTTGAAACGACTTCTGGAAGTTGATGTGGATTTTTTGGTATGCTAACAGAATGTCTTGAACTTTCTACTTTCACATTTAGGTAAGCCAGAAATGAGACGATACCTAGACCTTTAGCATCTTGAACCGAGATCCTACTCTGAGCTAACTGAATTTTTAAGGATAGTAAATTTCTTATCATCTATTGCAATTCAACGGGTTAAAGGTAACCCTACTTACACGATGGAAAAATATCCCATGTAGGGTGTTTCTTGCCTCTATTAGAAGTTAAAAGAAACCTTTCAAACTGTTAATTGTGAAGCGCCTAGATTGATGCAAAGATTAAACAAAAGATAAAAAAACTCCCATCAAGAATAATTACCTGATGGGAGCTATAAGTGTCGTAATAAGAAAGCTTAATCTCTTATCAACTTTTTATATCTAATTCTCTTAGGAGTTACATCACCCAATCGCTTTCTCTTGTTCTCTTCATATTCTGTAAAGCTACCTTCAAATGAATAGACCTGAGAGTCACCTTCAAACGCAATAATGTGTGTACAAACCCTATCAAGGAACCATCTATCGTGAGATATGATCACCGCACAACCAGCAAAGTTTTCCAGTCCTTCTTCTAGTGCACGTAGGGTATTCACATCTAAATCATTGGTAGGCTCATCGAGAAGCAGCACGTTTCCTTCTTCTTTAAGAGTCATGGCAAGGTGCAGCCTGTTGCGCTCACCACCAGAAAGCGTTGACACTTTCTTATTTTGCTCAGAACCTGAAAAGTTGAAACGACTCAAGTACGCCCTAGAGTTTACCATCTTGCCACCCATCATCACCATATCTTGCCCGTCTGCAAAATTCTCCCAGATGGATTTATCCTGATCTATATTACTGTGTGTTTGATCTACATAGGCTAGCTTGACCGTTTCACCTACTTTGAATGAACCTTTGTCTGGTTCTACCTCATCCATAATCATTTTGAAAATGGTCGTTTTACCAGCACCATTGGGACCTATGATTCCAACAATACCGTTTTGTGGCAGTACAAAATTGAGGTCTTCATATAATAGTTTATCGCCAAATGCCTTACTCACGCCATTAGCCTCGATAACATTAGTTCCCAATCGTGGTCCATTGGGTATATAGATTTCCAGCTTTTCTTCTTTGGCTTTTTGGTCCTCGTTTAAGAGCTTGTCATAGTTATTCAAACGAGCCTTTTGCTTGGTCTGGCGACCTTTGGCTCCTTGACGTACCCAATCCAACTCACGTTGTAGGGTCTTGCGACGCTTGGACTCTGTTTTTTCTTCTTTGGCAAGACGGTCACTTTTTTGCTCCAACCAGCTAGAATAGTTTCCTTTCCATGGAATCCCTTCACCACGATCCAGTTCTAGAATCCATCCTGCAACATTATCAAGGAAATATCTATCGTGAGTTACAGCGATAACGGTTCCCTTATACTGAGCAAGGTGTTGTTCCAACCATAATACAGATTCTGCATCCAGGTGGTTGGTAGGCTCATCCAGCAATAGGATTTCGGGTTCTTGTAGTAATAATCGACATAAAGCCACGCGTCGCTTTTCACCACCAGAAAGATTTTTGATGCTCGCATCACCTGGCGGCGTGCGCAGTGCATCCATCGCGATTTCAAGTTTAGTGTCCAGTTCCCAGGCATTAACGGCATCAATCTTATCTTGCAATTCTGCCTGACGGTTCATCAACTTCTCCATCTTGTCTGCATCAGAATAGTTCTCTTCCAGTCCAAAATCGTCGTTGATCTTATTGTATTCGTCCAGAATCGCAACCGTTTCGGCGACGCCTTCCTTGACGATTTCCATAACCGTTTTGGACTCGTCCAGTTCTGGTTCCTGCTCCAGGTAACCTACACGGTATCCTGGCAAGAAATTGATATCTCCTTGGTAGTTTTTTTCTTTCCCTGCGATGATCTTCAACAGCGTGGATTTACCAGAACCATTGAGACCTAAAATCCCGATTTTGGCGCCGTAGAAAAAGCTTAGGTAGATGTTTTTAAGCACCTGTTTACCGGTACTTTGGTAGGTCTTTGAAAGACCTGACATTGAAAATATTACTTGTTTATCGTCACTCATTGTAATGAAATTTTTTCTTTAAAAATGGTATGTAGTTGTTCTAGGGATTGATCTGTGTATCGCTTTCGCGAAAGCTTAATATCCTCTAACCCCTCAACTCGTATTAATAATCCCAGATCTTGAAGGCGTACTTGCTTGACATCAGCAAATAGAAATCCTATGGTTTTGTGTCCCAGCAGTTTCATGGTCACGCTTTTGGAGCCGTAAGAAACCGCGTTTGAAGTCGTAAAGCTATCCATGCTCAAATAAGCAAAAAGCGTGATGGCCAAACCAGCAGCAATGTAGGCGTAAACGACCGGTGCATCTAGAAACCAACATAAAAACGCTATGATAAATAGGGCAGTAGCGGCGTAAGTAATGCGCAAATACTTCTTACTGTTCAGGTTTTTAATTTTGATTTCCCGTTTCATTTAAACGCGACCCTTCAATGCATTGAATACCCAAGCGATCGCAAAAAATCCTATGCCTACTGCGGCAAAACCATATCCTGCCACTTCTCTATATCTAAAAGCGCCCAGTGCAATAAGTCCAACACCTATAATGATCATGATTAGGGTTGCCCATCCTAGAACTCCGTTCTTATTCATTGCCATATCTAATGTATTTTAAATAATGCGGACTGCAAATATACACTCCTATTGATCCTGTTTACTGGCTTTTTTTGAACCGCGATACATTTCATATTTAACCAGTCGCGCTTCCAATTTACCATTAAAAAGCTTGATCCTGCGGGATGCTTTCAAGCCTACATGCTTCAAGGCTTCCAGATTTCCGGTGATCATCCATGCCGTGCTGCCCGCATACCTGCTTTTCAAGGTATCGCCTATTTCTTTATAGAAGGCCTCCATATCAATCTCTAATCGCTCATCATATGGTGGATTGAACAATAAAAAAGCCTGAGCGCTTTGTGAATCCCTAAAAAAGTCTCCTTTCTCGACGCTAACAAAGTCTTGAAGGTTAGCATTCTTGACATTTTCTATGGCCTTTTCTACCGTGTAGCCATCAGCATCGCGAGCGATGATTTTACCGTCAAAGCCACGCATCTTCTTCAAACAGCTGGCTTGAATATTTTCAAACAATTGATTGTCATAATCTGGCCATTTCTCAAAACCAAATTCCTTTCTATTGATATTAGGTGCAATGTTAGCACCTATCATTGCCGCTTCTATAGCTATCGTTCCGCTACCACACATGGGATCAATAAAAGTCGAGCGCTGGTCCCAATTACTAAGCAGAATTATTCCAGCAGCGAGCACCTCATTGATCGGCGCCACATTAGTCTGATCGCGATAACCTCTTTTATATAAAGGATCTCCACTCGTATCTAGCGATACATCAACCGTTTGATCGTTGATATGGACAGAGATGCGCAAGTCGGGATGCTTGGTATCCACATCTGGACGCCGACCGTGTTTCTCACGCAATTGATCAACAATCGCGTCTTTGGTTTTTAGAGCAACATATTGACTGTGGTTAAAGTACTGAGAAGAAACCGTGGCGTTTACCGCCAGCGTATCGTGCGGCGTCAAGTATTTTGACCAGTCCATTTGATAGATGCCATCATAAAGGTCTACCTCAGTTCGCGCTCTAAAACTATGAATAGGTTTAAGAATCCTGATGGCCGTGCGCAGCATCATATTGGCTTTATACATAAAACCTTGATCGCCTGAAAAACTCACCATTCTCACACCTTTCTCGATATCCATCGCACCTAGGTTTCTAAGTTCGGTTTCCAGGACTTCTTCAAGGCCAAAAAGGGTTTTGGCAATCATCTTAAAATTTTGCGACATGCGATACAGTTTTGAGCCGCAAAATTAAGGTATTTTTGCCGCCTATGAGCGAGACAAACGACCAGACTACATGGTATTCCAGTTGGTTCGACACGCCTTATTACCACATCCTCTACAGGGATCGTGATTATATTGAGGCTGGTCATTTCATGAAGCGCCTCACGCAACGTCTGGAGCTGGACCAACAGGCTCACATCCTGGACCTGGCTTGTGGCCGTGGCCGCCATAGCATCTTTTTAAACCGATTGGGTTACCGCGTTACCGGTGTGGATTTGAGTGAGAGTAGTATCGCTTTCGCGAAAGCGAAACTAGACCACATCAAGTCTGGAAATCTAGAACTGGGCGAATTAGGAACCGGAAAGGTCCAACTGGACCGCATACAATTTGCGGTGCACAATATGACCCAACCGTACCCAGAGAAGTTTGACGCCATCTTTAACCTGTTTACCAGTTTTGGCTATTTTGACAATCCAGATGACAATCTCAAGACCATACAGGCGATCAAACAAAGCCTGAAACCTGATGGTTATGGCGTGATCGATTTTTTCAACTCGCATAAAGTGATTGAAAATCTAGTTGCTTATGACGAAAAAACCGAAAAGGGAATCACCTTCAACCAGTCGCGCAGGTTTGAGGATGGTCACATCTATAAAGACATACGTTTTGAGGAAGATGGAAATAAATTTCATTTTACAGAGCGCGTCCAGGCATTGACCCTAGAAGATTTTAAATCCTATTTTGCTACCGCTGGACTGCAACTGGTCGCTACATATGGAGATTATCAATTAGAGCCGTTTAATAAGAAAACCAGTGACCGTCTTATATTGGTCTTTCAAATAGCAAAAGCATCATGATGAATTTGTGGTTGCCATTTCTCGCTGTCGTTATAGGCAGCGCAACGGCATTTATATTTAAAGAAGTTTCTAGGCAGCGCATGAAGTTATTGCTGGCATTTTCTGGAGCGTTTTTATTGAGCGCCGTGGCCACAGAATTTCTTCCCGAGATTTATGAATCTGGTGATGCAACTTTTGGCATTTACCTCATCGCAGGTGTTTTTGTACAGATCATTCTAGAGTTTTTCTCAAAAGGAGCTGAACATGGTCACCTTCACGTACATCATGATGTTACTAAATTTCCCATCGCGTTATTTGTAAGCCTATGTTTACACGCCTTTCTGGAAGGTATGCCGCTGCAAGAAGCTAATGGTATGACCTATGGTGTGGCGATTCACAAAATACCTATCGCCTTCATTTTTACAGGATTCCTGATTGCTAATAAGGCTTCAGTTACTAAAATACTTTTGGTCATTTCCATTTTTGCGATCATGTCTCCGTTGGGAAGCATCATCGCACAATACGCAGATTTCGCTGACGCCTACATGCTTCCCATCAAGGCATTAGTAGCTGGGATCGTTTTACACGTTTCTACCACATTGATTCTGGAATCCAGTGATGGACACCAATTCAATCTTGCCAAAATGATTGTAATGCTGGCTGGTGCCGGACTGGCTTTTATGATTTAGTATTTCGCTTTCGCGAAAGCGATACATCCATCACGTCTATTTCAATATGAGCCATACCATTATCAAGTGACTCAAGCTACCGCCTAGAACAAAAAAGTGCCAAATGACGTGGTTGAAGTATAGCTTGTTCCAAGCGTAGAAAACAATTCCAACCGAGAAGAAAATGCCTCCAGCAATAAGCCACATCATCTGCTGTGCGCTAAAGGCAGCTTGCAAGGATTCCAGATCCAAAACTACCATCCAACCCATCACCAGATATAATATGCTCGAGAAAGCTTCAAACTTACCAGTAAAGAAAAGTTTCCAAATCGTTCCAAACAAAGCAACGCCCCAAACTGCTGCCAGAATGAGCCAGCCACTACTCTGCTCCAGACTGATCAAGCAAACTGGCGTATACGTTCCTGCAATGGAAAAATAAATGGAGATGTGATCCATCTTGCGCAAGGTCCACTTGATTTTTTCTGGCTTGGCATAGTGATATGAGGTGGATGCTGCATATAAAAATAATTGCGACACACCATATATAATTATGGCGAGCAGTGCATAAGATGCAGCACTTGATGATGCTTGCTGCAAAAGAATAACACTAGTGCATGCAAATAGGATAAATCCAAAACCATGCGTGATGACGTTCCAGCGCTCTTCCAGAGCGGTTTGTGCTCTAGGCATACAAGGATTTTTCCATCATTTCTTTGCGGGCCGCTTCATATTCTCCGACCATGTCTTCAACGACTTGGGCCGCAGGAATGATGTCATCAATCAATCCAGATACTTGACCTATTTCTAACTCACCATTATCGAGATCACCTTCAAACATGCCTTTTTTTGCTCTGGCTCTTCCCAGCAATTGGGTCAGATCTTCCTTAGTTGGCGATTGCTGATATAATTCCTGCACCTGATTCCAGAATTTGTTGCGCATCAATCGTACGGGCGCCAATTCCTTTAGAGTCAAGTGGGTATCACCTTCACCTGCTTCTACAATCGCTTTTTTAAAATTGATATGACTGCTGGCTTCTGGAGTACAGACAAACCTACTACCTACTTGAACACCATCAGCGCCCAATGTCATTGCTGCCAGCATGGCTCTACCCGTAGCGATACCACCAGCGGCCATTAAGGGAATATCAATAGCTTTTGCGACCTGTGGTATCAAGGTTAAGGTGGTGGATTCTTCACGTCCATTATGGCCACCAGCTTCAAAACCTTCTGCCACGACGGCATCAACTCCAGCTTCTTGAGATTTCAAGGCAAATTTCACGGAACTTACCACGTGAACTACTGTAATTCCTGCTTCTTTTAATTGTGGAGTGTAGCTTTTGGGATTACCAGCACTAGTGAATACAATAGGCACTTTTTCCTCTTTGATGATTTCCAGAATCTCATCCAGATCAGAGTAAAGTAAAGGCACATTCACACCATAAGGTTTGTTTGTAGCTTTCTTTGTTTTTTGAATGTGTTCGCGCAGCACATGTGGATACATCGACCCAGCACCTATCAGGCCTAAACCACCTGCATTGCTTACGGCACTGGCCAGTTTCCAACCGCTTGCCCAGACCATACCGCCTTGAACAATGGGATATTTGATTTGAAAAAGTTGAGTGATTTTATTGCTCATCAATTAGAATTCTTTCTCGCAAGATCTATAAAATGATCTTGAATTAGGATATTGATGCGATCAATTCTTGGGCTTTCTGCGCATCTTCTTGTGAAACAAAAAGTTCTACACTGTTCTCAGGTACTCCAAAGCCTGCCAATCTACTAGACTCGGTTTCATCTTTGACAATTACCGAAATGTTGTTATTTTCCAAAACGTCTGCCATACGGTGTACGGTTATGGAATCACTGGTAAATATTTTGATATGATTTTTCATAAGTATTGTTCTAGTTTAAAGCAATCTTAAACGCTTTCTCCTTCCATCTAAAAAGATAGATCCCGCTTGAGAATCCGTTTAAATCTATGGTGTCCTGTGGCAGGATGTTTTTATCGATCAACAATTGACCTTGAAGGTTGTAGAGTTGGAAAGGAATTGCGCTTTCGCCTTGAGCGATATAGACGTGTAAAATACGGTCCTTAACATAATACTTCAAATCATCCATGGCGGTAACTTGCTGGCTGGACAAGGTTTGAAAGGTCTTGCCGAAATCTGGAATACCGTAGCCTAACTGGTTGTCTGGATTTGTGGCCTGAGATCCTGAATCTTGAACGGCTTGCATGAGCTGTGCTGGCGTCAAATTGGGATAAGCCTGCAGTAAGCACGCCATCGCTCCAGCGATGACAGGACCACTGTAACTGGTACCATTTCCCGTCACAATCTGACCGTCATTCTCATGTACTAGTGCGGTGGCAGATCCTTGAGCGACTATGTGCGGACGTATGCGTCCATCGACCGTTGGACCTATACTGGAAAAACTGGATTTTATACCACTTGCGGTTACCGCGCCTATCGCAAACACACCTGGAGCATCTGCTGGTGCAGCAATCCACGGATAGCTGGCACTATTCCCAAAATTTCCAGCACTGGTCACGACCAGCACTCCTTTTTCACTTGCTATGGTCGCGCCACGAGAAATCACAGAAGTACCATTCATATCTTGATACGTAAGGCTTTCATTGGAATTATCAAACCCCAGATATCCCAACGAGACATTCATGACATCAACACCTAAAGAATCGGCGCGCTCTGCAGCGGCGACCCAGTAACTCATTTCGACTGGAGTTTCACTGGCGGCGTCTTCAGTTCTAAATAGGTAGTAGCTGGCATCTGGAGCCGTGCCTATATAATTATCAGTCGCTGTATTGATTTGCCCGGCGATAATGCTAAAGACTCGTGCGCCGTGAAAATGATCGCCATAAAAACTAGCGTCACCAGCTACAAAGTCGTAGCCACTTACAATTCTGTTTTCTGATCTAGCGGTCTCAAAAGCTCTATTGATATCTACATTAGGGAAACCACTATCAGTTATGGCCATTAGGATTCCATCGCCGGTAAATCCACGATTATGCAAATCATCCAAACCTATCATTTCAATCTGATTAGTGGCAGCGCCATAATTGGCAGGTAAGGTGATGTCTTCATTGAATTTTTCTCGTTGACCGACAGTCGCATTTTTGGTCTGGTCTGCATATTCCACTCGATCCACAAAACTCAAATTCTTCAAGATTTCCAAGTTCTCAAAAGTTGCCACCACATGTACAGCATTGAACCATTTAGATTGAGTACGGTAATCTATACCAGGCTGTGATTTAACGGTGTTCACATAATTCTGATTCATGGGAACGTCACGCTCATCGATGGCAATGCCGTGACGTTGCTTGCGATCCAATGCCCGTTGCGTAAGAATGGTTGATGGATTCTCCAGCGAACTCTGCACATTAGGCTTATCCTTAAAATAAACCAGTGCATGCAGTTCTTGAGCAGAAAGCGATACCGTGAAAAGCATCACTATTAAAACGACTAGAGATTTCATATCTGAAAGTTAAGCAATTACGCCAGAACCCAAACACTCTCCATTTTTATACCAAGCTGCAAACTGTCCTGGTGAAATCGCACTCTGTGGCGCATCAAAAATCATATAAAGTCCATCTTCTCGCTGGTACAGCTTGGCTGGCTCCAACTTTTGACGATACCGTATGCGACCCATGACTTCCATGGATTCGCCTACTTCCAGTTTCAAATCAGTTCTTATCCAGTGCACTTCATCTGGTTGTATCACGAGCCCGCGGCGATACAAACCGGCATGGTCCTTTCCTTGACCTACATAAATCGTATTGGTATCCACATCAGTCTCAATGACAAACAACGGCTCTGGAGTGCCACCTACATTCAAGCCGCGGCGCTGGCCACGTGTAAAATAGTGTGCTCCTTGATGCTGACCTTTAAGGATTCCATCAGATTCTTGATAAGTTCGCTTTCGCGAAAGCGAAACCACCTCATCATCACTGCTCAATTCTGACATTCTGGAAACGCTTAAATGCGTTGGTATCTCTACGATATTTCCAGTTTTGGGTTTGAGTTGCTGCTGTAAAAAATCAGGTAGTCGAACTTTACCAATGAAGCACAATCCTTGACTGTCCTTTTTGCCTGCAGTGATCAAGCCTTTTGCGGCAGCGATCTCGCGCACTTCACTTTTTTGAAGATGACCTATAGGAAAAAGGGTTTTGGCAAGCTGCTCCTGCGAGACTTGGCATAAAAAATAGCTCTGGTCCTTGCCGGCATCCGCTCCAGAAATCAAATGATGAATGGTATTTCCGTTTTCTTGTGTGGTGGTTTTCTGGCAGTAGTGACCCGTCGCAACAAAGTCTGCTCCAAGGTCCAAGGCGATATCCATAAAAACATCAAACTTGATCTCTCGATTGCACAGCACATCAGGATTGGGCGTGCGGCCGCGCGCATACTCGTCAAACATATAGTTGACAATGCGTTCCTTGTATTGCTCACTCAAATCGACGGTCTGGAACGGTATTCCCAGCTTATCAGCCACCAGCATTGCATCGTTTGAATCTTCCAACCATGGACACTCGTCACTGATGGTAACGGTGTCATCGTGCCAGTTCTTCATAAAAAGCCCTATCACCTCATGACCTTGCTCTTTTAAAAGATGCGCGGCGACACTTGAGTCTACTCCACCAGAAAGTCCTACTACTACTTTTGCCATGCTGCAAAAATACGTCAGTTCGCAACGATGCGCGATGTGACGGCATTTGATTTGTTGATGCCCGCGATTTTTTTGTCTATGGAAATAGTTGAATGAGTTTTACACCGTGAACGCAATAGGCTAGCTGCATAATCGTTATTTTGCAGCACGTTTATGAGTAGTACTATGAAGAAGTTTTTGAATTCATTTTTGTTTTTGAGTGTTTTGGTGTTAGCGGTTTCCTGTGTGGATGACGATGATAACATGAATGTGATCAACGGCCCAACGGCACTGGATTTTCTAGAAGAAAGTCCAGATCATACTAGCATGGTGGCAGCCCTAGAACGTACCCAATTGGATTTTACACTGGATCAAGAAGGTAGTTTGACCATTTTTGCACCTAACAACCAGGCGTTTTCAACCTTTCTTGCAGCCAATAGCTACAGTAGTATCGAAGCTGTGCCCGAGGACTTATTGAGAACCATATTGTTGTATCATGTGCAATCTGATATCAAAACCACTGGTCAATTCAATTCTCAATATTTCAAAACATTGGCGCAAGTAGGCAATGCCCAGATCGATGTATTTGTAGAAGTTGAGAACAACACCTTGCGTATCAATGATGAGTCAACGGTGACAGATCCCGATAATCGCGTGAGCAATGGTATAGTTCACATCGTTGATGATGTGCTGGATTTACCCAGCATTTATACGCTTATTAGTTCCAATCCTAATTTTTCAAATCTGACTACGGCTTTGGATCAGGAAGGTTTAAGTATCGTACTGGACAATAATGACGATGCATCTGCACCATTTACGCTTTTTGCACCTAGTGATCCAGCTTTTGCTGCGTTCATAGCTTCAGACCCTAATGATCAATTTGAGACCATTCAAGACGTGCTGGACCAGAATAATTTTGACGATAAGTTGCTGTATCATGTTTTGGGTAGTCAGGCATTGCGCCAGGATGCCTTTGAAAATGGCGCGACGATTGATCCTTTAGGAACAGGAACTTTTACCGTAAATACGACTAGCGGTATTTCAATCATTGACGGCTCGGGAAATACCATCAATCTTGTAGCGACCAATATTACTGCTTTCAATGGCGTGATTCACACACTGGACTTTGTACTGCAACAGCAATAGATGGACGAGACAAGCTGGATTCAATTTAAAACTGCCATTCATAACAAATGCCTCGAAATAGTGCAACAGCAGTTGGATACCATACAATCCAGTATGGATCAACTGATGGAAGCCAAAAGCAACGAAACAAAAAGCAGTGCCGGCGATAAATATGAAACCGGTATGGCAATGATCCAGAACCAGGAAGATCTTTACAAAAGACAGCAAATTGATGCCAAACAACGTTGGAATGTACTTCAAAGCATAGACTCTCAAGTAACCAATAACTCTATAGGAACAGGAACATTAGTGCATCTATCTACGGGCTGGTTCTACATAGCTGTTGCCATTGGAAAAATTGAAGTCGATCATAAAGAGGTCTATATTATTTCTAAGGCATCACCTCTGGGTACTTTATTACGAGGGAAAAGAGAAGCTGATTCTTTAATATTCAACCAGAAAACAATATTGATAAATTCAATTTTATGATCTAACTAATGTTTTTGTTTTACGATCTTATTTATTAGCTGTAGGAAGATCGAACAAAGCCATATTAGATCTATAAAGGATTGTTAAACAAAACTTGTTTAACATTTTGTTCAAAACCGTTAAACAGAATGGGAAATAATTTTAAAAAAAATATCTTTTATTATGAAAACCCTATTAAAACCTTTAGCAGTTGCATTCCTAGCAATTGCAGCAATCAGTGTAACAAGTTGTGATTCTGACGACGACGCAAACCTTGTCATTCAAGACAGTGCTTTTGACATCACCGTCAATAATCCAAACTTTTCCACCTTAAAAACGGCCTTAGAAAGAACCGGATTAGATGCAGCATTGGATGATCCTACAGCTACCTTTACCGTTTTTGCGCCTACAAATGACGCTTTTGAAGATTTTCTTGAAGCAAATGATTTTACTACACTGGACGAAATCCCACAGGATGTTCTTGAAAATGTATTAAGAAATCACGTTTTAGGTTCTGTCAATAGAGCAGCAGACTTGGAGTCCAACTATTACAAAACCTTAGCAGTAAACGCAGATGGAGATTCCTTTGATATGTTTATCAATACTAATGACGGTATTTTAATTAACAACTTTGTATTTGTTGAACTTGGTTCATCAGACATTCCGGTTAGTAACGGAGTTGTTCATGTTGTTGACGAAGTAATTACCCTACCAACAGTAGCGACCCTTGCGGCGTCAAATCCAACGTTTTCAAATTTAGTTACCGCTCTAAGCCAAGAACAATTAGTTCCCGCACTACAGAATACTATGACTACTGGAACAAATCCAGCACCATTTACAGTATTCGCTCCAACAAATGATGCATTTCAAGCTTTAATTGATGCAGATCCTAATGATGGTCTTAATTCTATTGCAGATGTACTTGCCCTAGATAATTTAGACGCGATCCTATTGTACCATGTGGCTTCTGGTGCCGCAGTGCGTCAAGAAGATATCACTGATGGACTGGTCGTAGACCCGATAACCACAGGAACTTTTACTATCAACACTACGAATGGTGTTACCATTACAGATGGCTCTGGGAATAATGATATTGAAGTTATTGCTACCAATGTTACTGGAAGTAATGGTGTAGTTCACGCTATTGACTTTGTGTTACTTCCTGAATAGCAGTAAATTATAATTTAAAAACATAAGCACTTTTCCAAATTTGGAAAAGTGCTTTTTTATGGTCAAAGATTCACAGATACCTCTATCTTGTAATTCAAAATTAAGTCCATGAAAAATCCTTTGCAAAAACAATTTGACCAACTTGAAACTTATCTTGAGAAAGGAAATCTGGTGGCGCCCAATGTTTCGGCTAAAGGGATTTACTGGCACATTGATCACAGTTTACGCATTCTGGAAGGTGTTCCAGAAATGATGCGCCAGTCAAAGCCAGAGGACTTCAAACCTAAATCTTCCTTGCTCAAGTTTGTGATTATGAATACAAGCTGGATGCCTCGTGGCAAGGGAAAAGCTCCTAAGGATGTACTGCCAGATGAAGGTGAGTTAGATAAAGATTCAATTAAGGTGCGATTGGATCGCACATTCCATCAGGTGAATTCCATTAGGGATCTGGATGAAAAGGCTTTTATGCGTCATCCATTATTTGGGTCATTGGATAAAAAGGAAACGATCAAATTCCTAAAGATCCACACGCATCACCACATCAAGATCTTGAAGGATATCGTCAAGAAAAGTAACGCTTAAAAACCTATGGGCGTTTTAGGTTGAGGTTGGAACAACGCCTTGACTTGAGGTTTACTCAGTTCAATAATTGTAAAAACACCCAAAGCAATTCCCAGCATCCCAGTAAAGCAGTTGAGGATACCAACTACAAAAATAAAATTATAGCCCTTCCGCGAGTTGATTTTTGAGGCTGCGATAAGCGTCAAAATCCCAAAAGTCAAAAGGACTACAGCTCCTATAGTTCCTACGATTACAAAAATCCATTGCATGGCCTCTGGAAAATGCGCTTCATTTTGAGCCGGGTTTGGAAACGTATTTACCATCGCTTTAAAAAAGGTGCCCATAAAGGCATATCCTATAAAAAAGAACATCCCTAAAAAGTTAAAGCAGGCCTTCACAATGTAAAGGATGCGCAGTAGATTCAGATTATTATCGTTCAAGGGTTGAGTCGTTTGCATATGGTGGTAGATTAGTTGCGCTTTCGCGAAAGCGATAAATTCATCAAATTCTAAACAGTGTTTAAACTAACGTAAAAAGATATATTCCAATAAAAAACGAAGCTTCTTGCATTACGGCATGTTTTTAGAAGAAGTACTTTTGCCCCAAAGTTATTTATTTTGAGAATAGACATCATTACCGTACTACCAGAATTAATCCAAAGTCCTTTTGAAGCGTCTATATTGAAGCGCGCGGTCGAAAAAGGAATCGTGGAAGTGCACATGCACGACCTGCGCAGATATGGTTTGAACAAGTACAACCAGGTAGATGATTATCAATATGGAGGTGGCGCCGGCATGGTCATGATGATTGAACCTATTGATAAAATGATTACAGAGTTGAGTGCAGATCGCAAGTACGATGAGATCATTTACATGACACCAGACGGAGAAACCTTGAATCAAGGCATCGCCAATCAGTTGTCATTAAAAGAGAACATCATCATATTATGTGGACATTATAAAGGAGTTGATCAACGTGTGCGGGACCTGTATGTGACCAAGGAAATTTCCATAGGCGATTATGTATTGAGCGGTGGCGAGTTGGGTGCTGCCGTATTATGTGACGCTGTGATAAGGCTGATTCCCAATGTGATAAGCGATGAAACTAGCGCGCTGACGGACAGCTTTCAGGATGGACTACTGGCGCCACCGGTATATACTAGACCAGCAGAATATAAAGGTGCCAAGGTTCCTGAAATTTTATTGAGCGGTAATCTGCCTAAAATTGATGAATGGCGAGAAGAACAAGCATTTAAAAGAACAAAAGAACGACGACCCGATCTTTTAACTGATGATTAATATCGACAAATAACAAAATAATTGTAATTTTACACGTAATTAGACACTTATGAAAATACTTATACTCTCTTTTCTTTTAGGCGTGATGGGTTTTTCATCTTACGCAATACCATTAGAACAGCCTACGACGGTGCATTTTCAGCTGGACCAAAAGCCAGAAAAAATGACCTTGCTGGCAAATCCTATTAAGGATGGCACACTCAAATTGTCATTTGAACAAGTGCGTAGTGAGTCTGTGAACGTGGTTATCATCAACTCATTGGGCAAGCGTGTTTTTGAGTCCAAACGCAGCCTTAACAATCAGACCCAAGTGTTTGATGTATCTTCATTAGCATCAGGAATTTACTTTTTGCGTGTGAATACAGATCAATCCAACTTTGTCAAGAAACTGATCGTACAATAGCAAGATCATTTTTATTTGATTTTTTTGGTATAATTATTTAATAATCCTATTTTTGCGCCTCGTAAAAAATAACCTCTGACGATAATCGTGCATGTTGTTTGTTTACCTAACACATTAATCTATCAAGATGACTGATTTAGTAAAATTCGTTCAGGACGAGTTTATCACAAAGAAAGAATTTCCAAAATTTGGAGCTGGAGATACCATCACGGTATTCTATGAAATTAAAGAAGGTGAAAAGAGCCGTACGCAGTTTTTCCGTGGTGTAGTGCTACAGGTTAGAGGTTCTGGAGCCACTAAGACATTCACCATTCGCAAAATGAGTGGTAACGTAGGTGTTGAGCGTATTTTCCCTATGAACCTTCCAGCAATCCAGAAGATCGAATTGAACAAAGCAGGTAGCGTACGTAGAAAACGTATCTTCTACTTTAGAGAACTTACTGGTAAGAAAGCCCGCATCAAAGAGGCTCGTAGAAAATAATCTACCCTATCATTTCCCTTTAAAACCGCTTCTTTCAAGAAGCGGTTTTTTTATGTCTTGATATTTTGTTTGGTGTCGCTTTCGTTGCTGCCAACCTTAGATAAGAAAGTGAACGAATTATCAACCCTACAATTCCTGACCATTTTAGTTTTATGTATCCATCTAGTTTATCAAAATTTTGAATGTGTAGCAGCACTCCAAAAGCCTGCCTGATTGAATCTTCAAGGATTTACCAAAAAATCCATTGAATCTCATGGTAAAAGTGCTAAGCCTAAGCAAAAACCACCTAAAAACAGATTCTTACCTATTATATTTGTAGGCCGCACCTATAGCGTGCGTTTCACATTAATTTTTATTAAAACAAGTACATACATGTCCACCCAAAATCCTAAGATCATATACACCAAAACCGATGAAGCACCGGCACTCGCTACGGCATCGTTTTTACCTATAGTTCAAAAATTCATTGAGCCTGCTGGAATAGAAATAGAGACCAAAAATATCTCTCTTGCAGCTCGAATCCTGGCTGTTTTTCCAGATCGATTGGGCGACAAAAAGGTGCCAGACGCTCTAGCAGAATTAGGTGAGCTGGTTACCAAGGAAGAAGCCAATGTAATCAAGTTACCCAATATTAGTGCCTCTGTCCCACAATTGAATGATGCAATCAAAGAATTGAGAGCTAAAGGTTATGATCTACCAGATTATCCAGAAGAAGCCACAACAGCAGAGCAAAAAGACATTAAAAAGCGCTATGACAGCGTGAAAGGTAGCGCTGTAAATCCAGTGTTACGTGAAGGTAACTCTGATCGTCGCGCTCCTAAGCCGGTAAAGCAATATGCGAAGAACAATCCACATAGTATGGGCGCATGGAGCAAGGATTCTAAGTCTCATGTTTCTACTATGGACCAGGGAGACTTTGCTCACAATGAGAAAAGTGTCACTGTGGACAAGGCTACAACCGTGAACATACAGTTGATTGATACTGATGGCGAAAAACATCTATTGAAAAAAGGACTAGCTCTTAAGGCAGGTGAGATCATCGATGCGACTTTTATGAGTAAAGATGCATTATTAGATTTCCTGGAAGATCAAATGGTGGACGCTCGTGAAAAGGACGTTCTTTTCTCACTGCACATGAAAGCGACCATGATGAAGGTTTCTGATCCCATTATTTTTGGTCATGCCGTGCGTACGTTTTTCAAATCCGTATTTGACAAGTACGGTGACGCACTAGAAAAGGTAGGTGTTGACGTAAACAACGGTTTAGGCGATCTATTGGGCAAATTACATGAATTACCAGACGATAAGAAAGAAGCCATTCAAGATGAGTTGAGACGAGTGATGGAATATCGTCCAGATCTTGCCATGGTCAACTCTGACAACGGCATCACCAACTTACACGTACCTAGTGACGTGATTATTGACGCTTCCATGCCTGCCATGATTAGAAATTCTGGTCAGATGTGGAATAAGGATGGAGAATCCCAAGACACTAAAGCCGTCATTCCTGATAGCTCTTATGCTGGGATCTATGCCGCAACTATTGATTTTTGTAGAGAGCACGGCGCATTTGATCCACGTACGATGGGAACGGTTCCTAACGTAGGGTTGATGGCTCAAAAAGCCGAAGAATACGGTTCTCACGATAAAACCTTTGAACTTCCTAAAGCTGGAAAAGTTCAAGTAGTGGATGCAGATGGAAATGTGTTGATGGAACACAACGTAGAAGCTGGAGATATCTGGAGAGCATGTCAAACTAAGGATGCACCTATTCAGGATTGGGTAAAGCTTGCGGTTTCAAGAGCAAGAGCTACTGGAGATCCTGCTATTTTCTGGCTGGATGAAAATCGCGCACACGATGCCGAAATTATCAAGAAAGTGAACAAGTATCTCAAAGATCATGATACAGAAGGATTGGATATTACCATCGCTTCACCAGTTGAAGCCACTAAACGTACGTTACAACGTATGAAAGATGGCAAAGATACCATCTCTGTAACTGGAAACGTTTTGCGTGATTATAACACTGACCTGTTCCCTATCCTAGAAGTTGGGACAAGTGCCAAGATGCTTTCTATCGTTCCATTGATGAATGGTGGCGGATTGTTCGAAACTGGTGCTGGTGGATCTGCTCCTAAGCACGTGCAACAGTTTGAAAAGGAAAACCACTTACGCTGGGATTCTTTAGGTGAGTTCTTGGCATTAGCCGTTTCTCTAGAACATACCGCTGAAAAATACAATAATGAGAAGGCACAAATCATCGCGGATGGTCTGGACAAGGCCACTGAGAAATTCCTGACCAATAAAAAATCGCCTTCTCGTAAGGTGAATGAATTGGACAATCGCGGTTCGCACTATTACTTGGCTCTTTACTGGGCTCAAGAACTTGCTAACCAAACCAAGGATGAAGATCTTACGAAACACTTCAGCAAGCTTGCTCAGGATCTTGCAGATAATGAAGAAAAGATCACGCAAGAACTAATAGAAGTACAAGGCAAAGCTATGGACATAGGTGGCTATTACCTACCAGATCCAGCTAAGGAAGAAGCAGCAATGCGACCTAGTAAAACGCTCAACGCGATTATTGGGTAGCTCCTTTTTAAATATATATTCAAAAATGCCTGTTGCGATTGCAACGGGCATTTTTTATTTGGTATCGATAAAATTCTGATATTTAGACAAATAATCACTGATGATCATCGCTTTACCTTATCAAGATTCTGTTCTAAACGTTTTGATGTTTACGCATCTAGTTACAGTAGTTCCCTGCATTTTTATAGGCGGTTATCTGTTGATGGCTTACAAGGGAACGCCTAGACACAAATTACTGGGTAAGATCTACATGTCGCTCATGTTTATAACAGCCTTGATCACCATATTTCTCCCAGCAAATGTTGGCCCTAGTCTATGGAATCATTTCGGTTGGATTCACTTGTTTACGGTGTTGACGCTTTGGACTGTTCCTACGGCATTCATCGCAGTAAGAAAAGGAAGGATTAAGGCTCATAAACGCAAAATGATTCTTCTATACGTGGGCGCAATCATGATCGCAGGTGGCTTTACGCTAGTTCCAGGACGCTATTTGCATGAGATGTTTTTTGGGTAATTCGTTTTCGCGCCAGTCCGTCGGAAGACAGGAAAGCGAACTATGTCACGAATCTTAAAGAATAAAAAAACCGCTTCGTCAAACGAAACGGTTTTATTCCATTTATAAATACTCTAAGGCCTAACTTCTTTCTGGATACCAATCCATGAAGGTTACTTCGATATCTGTATTTCCTTTGTTTACAAGTGATTTGAACTTATCAATGTCATGAAGTCCATCTTTACCACGGTAATGGTAAGGAATCACTTCTGCGGGCGCAAAGTCAAGAACCGCATCTGCTGCTTGTTCTACATCCATGGTGTACGGTAGATTCATACAAACAAATGCCTTATCAATATTTTCAAGGCTTCTCATCTCTGGAGTACCTTCTGTATCTCCAGATACGTATACTCTGTATCCATCACTCTCGATCACATATCCGTTTCCAACTCCTTCTGGATGATTATTAAGGCGGCCTTCAGTGATATTATACATCGCAACGGCATTCACTATAATATCATCTACAGCTTCTGAATCACCATTATTCAAAACGGTTGGATTAAAATCAGCTCCTAATTTATCTGCCACTGCTTGTGGCGTAAATAATTTGGCGTTGTCATTCATGACGGCTTTTAAAGTAGCTGGATCCATGTGATCGCCGTGAGTATGAGTGATCAAGATCATATCTGCTGCTGGCATGCCTTCATATGCACTGGCTCCTCCAACAGGATCTAGGTAAATTGCTTTGTCGCCCCATTTCATGACAAAGGAGGCGTGAGAGATAGGCATGATTTCAATCTCTGGTGTCACAGCCGTTTCAGTAGCGGCGTACTGCTGTTCCATTTGATTGTCTGCGGTTTCCACGGCGGTTTCTTCCTTTTCCTTACATGCGCTGAACAATACCAGCATCAGTAAGAATCCCATTATATTTTTCATGATTGTGTTTTGATCAAAGATAAAATCACCTTATGATCACTCTAGTTAAGGATTTAAGAAAATCTCGTTTCTCCAAGTCTCTCGATTCACGCAGTCTACAAAAGGATTTTTCATTTATACAACATTCGCATAACACGAATGCGCCAGACCTATAACAATTCAATCATACTTCCTTAAAAGTGACATAAGACCACCTCATGAACCAAATCCTAGTTTTAGACCACATAAAAAACTAATTCAATCTTATTATGAAAAACAACTTTCTGATCGCAGGCCTTTCCACACTTTTACTACTTTCCTGCAACGATGATGATGGGGTGACAAGAACAGGTGCTCAAGGCGATGATATTGTTCTTAAATCTCATTCTGTAACTCCTAATTTTCTAAAGACGACTCCAGAATTCTCTAGTGTAAACATCTATTCAGTACTATCCAGTGCAGATCAACTCGATGCATCTCCTGAATTTGTTTACGGTTCTATGGCAGACGGTGCTGGCCTTCTCTACAATCAAGCTACTGAAGATTTCACCTTGATCAACAACATAGAGGCAGACTACTCCATTGCGCGCATCAAGTTTGATAAGACCTTTGCTCCTATTTCTGGCGAGTACATACTTAATGCAGAGGCCACAGCATCTACAGCTCAATGCAGTGGATCTTTAATTACGCCACAGGAGCATGGGTTTGGGCCACTTTATCTTTCCGGTGGTGAATGGGGCGGATCTTCTAAAGGTGTATTTGCAACTGAAGTAACAAAACCATCCTCTACCAGAACTACTCCAGAGATACTAACCGCAATGGGGCAATGGTCCACTGAAAATGCTGTGGTGATAGGAAAAGATGCTTATCCCAATAAAACGGTTGCTTTTATAGGAGATGATCATTCTGACAACAATATACCATCTGGTCAATTGGGAATGTATGTAGGTAATCGTGGAGATCTTTATAGCGGTAATCTGTACGGTCTTAAAGTCACGGCCGCAGGCATTGATTTTGAAATGGACATGGAAGAAGGCCAATCTTATACCGCAGAGTTTGTAGAATTGAACCAACGCAACATTGATCTATTAGATGCAGAAGCTAAGCAAAAAGGTGTGATGGGCTTCTCAAGATTGGAAGACATCGACTGGAGACGAGGCGATGCCAGCAACCAGCGCGAGATTTATTTTACCGTAACTGGAAGGAAAACAAATGGATTAGTTGGTAAGGGAACTGCCTACGGACGTATCTATAAAGTAACCTTAAACGAAAATGACCCAACTGGCCCTGCAACAATCACCTGTGTACTTGACGGCGATAAGGTTGGTGGTAAAGCTTGGGGTTTCCATAGCCCAGATAATGTTCTAGTGACTGAAAACTATGTATACATCCAGGAAGATCCTAACGGTTATTTTGATGATGCTGTAAGAGAGCACTATGCCCGACTATATCAATATGAAATCTCTACAGGTCAACTTAAAACAGTGCTGGAATGTGATCAAAGGAGCGCTGCAGCTGCAGGAATAGGTACTGAGAACTCCGTATGGGAAATAACTGGAATGATAGATGTATCTGATGTGGTAGGTATTGATGGAACTTTCATGGTCATCACTCAAAACCATGGCTGGGAACCAGCTGACGGCTCTGCATTTACAGACCCTACCGCAAATGACGTGAACAATAGCAGTAAAGAAGGAAGTGTATTATACGTTATCAGCGGTTTAGAAAGATAAGCATATGAATTATCAAAATATAAAGAAGGCTTGTTTCATCGCAAGCCTTTTATTTTTAATTAGCTCTTGTAAAGAAGAGCAAAGTTATAAGAAACAACAGCGCAGCCCGCTAGAGCAATTACAAGAACTGTATCTATCAGATCTCGATCAGGCGATCCATTCTTTGAGTGTCATGGAAAGCATGACTGATACAGACTCAATGCAACGAGCCTTTAAAACCGCCCGTGAGAATTTCAAATCCGTCGAGCCTATTTTAAGTTTTCAGGACCTCAATAATTATACAACCTTGAACGCGCCTAACATTCTCAAAGTAGAAGAAGAGGACGCAACAGACATTAAGATCAAAAAAGCCAGTAGTTACCAGACCCTTGAAGAAATATTATTTACTGAATCACCAGATGTTACAAAAGTCCATAATGTCGTAATGACACTGCGCCGGCGATTGCAGCTCGTTAGATCAACGACAGACTTAAGTCACTACCAGCCATACCATGTACTTTGGATCATTCGCAAGCAGTTGGTGCGCAGCGCTTTGACCGGCGTGACTGGGTTTGACTCACCTGTTTTAGAGAGCAGCCTGGATGATGCGGTTATCGCTTTCGCGAAAGCGAAACAAATACTACAACTATACCATCAACAATTCAAAAAGGAGCAATTACTGGAGAAATGGAAACACCAACTTGATCAGGCGCAACATCGCTTGTCACAAAGTACCTTTGAAAACTTTGATCGCTATGCCTTTTTAAAACAAGACATCGATCCATTATTAGAGCTTTGGGTAGCCACCGCACAAGATTGGGAAGTACAATTCCCATTAGAACTTGCTATAAAAAATGAGGCAACGACTTTATTCTCTAAAGAGACGCTGTCTTTAGATTACTTTGCAGACCGCAAACCCGCGCCGCTGACAGACCAGCAAATCACACTCGGCAAACAACTATTTAACGACACACGCTTATCGTCGGATGGTATGATAAGCTGTGCTACCTGCCATGTACAAGATCTTGCATTTAGCGATGGTCGACCTATAGCAAAAGGGCAACAACGCAACAGTCCAACACTGACTTATGCTGCCTACCAGCGCGGCTTCTTCTACGACAAAAGGTCTGGAAGCCTCGAGGGTCAAATCATTTCGGTGATCAATAATGAAACGGAGTTCCACAGTGACATCAACAATTTCACAGCCGCTATTGAAAAGGATGACGACATAGTCAAACAATTTACCGATGCGTATCACAAAGAAGTAGGCCAACTGGCGGTTAGAACAGCTATAGCAGACTATGTGCGTAGTCTTAACAGCTGGGATTCAAAATGGGACCGCAATATGCGTGATGAAGAAAACACCTTGACCCAATCTGAAATCAACGGCTTCAATCTGTTTATGGGTAAGGCTAAATGTGCCACCTGCCATTTTGCGCCCGTTTTTAATGGCACCGTACCACCAGACTTCATGGAGACTGAACTGGAACATCTTGGAGTTCCCTCAAAAAACCTAACGGTAAACGCCTCGATTGATCCAGATACAGGCCGTTATGAATTTTTGAAAACAGAGAACCGCAAACACTTTTTCAAAACACCCAGCATACGCAACGTTGCGGTGACAGCGCCCTATATGCATAATGGAGTTTATCAAACACTGGAAGAAGTGGTTGACTTTTATAATCGTGGCGGTGGTAGTGGCATAGGCATCACAGATCAAGAGTTTCAAACATTACCACCAGATCCTTTGAACCTAACAGCAATGGAACAAAAGGACCTGGTGAACTTCATGAAATCGCTGACAGATCAGGCCTTCACTAAATCAAAGGTACATTCTCTATGACTAAGATTTAAGACTGCCATTACATCTTTCCATGCAAAACAGTTAGCTTTGTGCAACACGACAATCGCATGAAAAAAAATAAAAACGTCAATTATACCTGCGTCCACGCGGGCGAACTCAAGGATACGATTTATGGTGGCGCTACGGCGCCCATCTATACCTCAACCACCTATGATTATCGAGGTCCAGGAACAAATCTGTATCCACGATACTTTAACACGCCTAATCAGGTGGCGCTGGCTCAAAAGATCTCCGCCTTGGAGCAGACTGAGGCTTCCCTGATTTTTGGTAGTGGTATGGCAGCGATTAGTGCGGTATTCATGGCCTTTCTCAAATCTGGCGACCATGTGATCATGCAGCGAGCGATTTACGGCGGTACTTCACATTTTGCTGCGGCAGAATTTGAGCGTGTGGGAATCACCTACACCATGCTGGAGCACATCAATGAAGACACGATGAAGCAAGCGCTCCAGGACAATACCAAGATGTTGTACATCGAGACGCCTAGCAATCCATTATTGGAGATTACAGATATTGAAAAGGTTTCCGCTTTCGCGAAAGCGAACTCCCTAATCACCGCCATCGATAACACGTTTGCCTCGCCTATCAACCAAAATCCTGCAAGTTTAGGAATTGACCTGGTGATTCACAGCGCGACCAAATATCTAGGCGGCCACAGCGACATTTGCGCAGGAACCGTTAGCGGTACGCAGAAACACATGGAGTATTTATGGAAAACCGCAAAAAATTACGGTGGTAGTTTGAGTGATGTAACCGTGCATCTACTGGAACGCAGTATTAAAACACTGGCCTTGCGGGTAAAGCAACAGTCCAAAACTGCGCTAAAACTGGCACGCTTCCTAGAGAAGCATCCAGACATGAAAAAAGTAAACTATCCTGGATTGAAGTCGCATCCCAATCATCAAATCGCCAAAAAACAGATGTACGCCTATGGCGGCATGATGTCTTTTGAATTGAAATCACACATCGACCACAACGATTTCTTGGAAGAACTAAAGGTCATCAAACCAGCCTTAAGTCTTGCTGGCGTGGAATCGACCATCCTATCTCCAGCGTTGACCTCGCACAGCCTCATGACGGCAGAAGAGCGCGCACAACAAGGAATAAGCGACCGATTGTTACGATTTTCCGTCGGTATTGAAGAACTCAACATTCTAGTGGACGACCTAGAACAGGCTCTTGAAAAAAGCCGAAAAAGATAAATTTGATGAAATTAGATATACTCGCTGTAGGATCACATCCTGATGATATTGAATTGAGCTGTGCCGGTGTGCTTGCTAAAGAAGCATCCAGAGGCAAAAAGATTGGGATTCTGGATCTAACAAGAGGTGAACTGGGAACTCGAGGCACTCCAGAAATACGGGATCAAGAAGCCGCAGATGCTGCGAAGGTTTTGGGCGTCGCTGTAAGAGAAAATCTAGCTTTTGCCGATGGTTTTTTTACCAATGACAAGGTTCACCAGTTAAAGATTGTCGAGATCATTAGAAAGTACCAACCAGAAATCGTGATATGTAATGCCATAAGAGATAGGCATCCAGACCACGCTCGTGGATCAGAATTGACCAGCGTGAGTTGTTTTTTATCTGGTTTACGCAAGATTGAAACCCAGTTGGAAGGTCAACAGCAAGAGGCATGGAGACCTAAACAGGTGTATCATTACATCCAATGGCAAGACATGGATCCAGATATTGTTATTGACATCTCTGGTTTTATGGAAACTAAAATTGATAGTGTCAAGGCCTACAAATCACAGTTCTTTGATCCTGAAAGTAATGAGCCGTCCACACCCATAAGCAGTAATAATTTCTTTGAATCCATACGATATAGAGCTGCCAATTTAGGTAGGCTTATAGGGACAGACCATGCAGAAGGTTTCATGGTGGAACGCTACCCAGCAGTGGATTCTATTTTTGATTTGATATAAATCTGCTAAAACTATTTGTCATTTTCAGAAATGCATTAAATTTGCATCCGCTTAACAGCTAGTGGTTGAATTCTTGAGATCCACTTTAAAAAAACTCACATTGATATGGTGGTTGTAGCTCAGTTGGTTAGAGCGCTGGTTTGTGGTGCCGGAAGTCGCGGGTTCGAGTCCCGTCTTCCACCCGAAAAGGTCTTAGAGAAATCTAGGACCTTTTTTAATTTACGGATGTTTTTAAGGCGTTATGAAGCAAGTGACGAGAAGTTTATGCCGCTGTAGAGCGGTAAGTCCCGTCTTCCCTGCCTGACGGCAGGCAGGCACCCGAAAAAATCATAGAGAAATCTAGGACCTTTTTTAATTTACGGATGTTCTTAAGGCTTTAAGAAATTAGTTACGAGGCGTTTATGCCACACTAAATGAGATACCTCAATTCACTGCTACCTATCGGAAGCAAAAAAGGTCTTAGAAAATCCAAGACTTTTTTATGTTGAAACTTTTAGGTTGTGACTATTGATCTGCCAGAGGTGCCAGCTTTAAGGAAGCTTCCAATTCATCGTCGAGGTTCTCATCAAAGGAAAAGGCAAAGGTCTTCCAACGATCTTTAGGCTTATAAAACTGAAACGTAAATCTCATGGGTTGTAAATCGTAAAGAGCTGTATAGGTATAGATGACAAAGTAATCGTTAAGTTTCTTTTCTCCCAATAGTGCATGACCATGCATTTTACCCAAAACATTTTCGGCAGTGACCAGTTTTTTCTTGAGTATACTGATGCTTTCAGCATTGTCAATGGCCCATTCATTATTGGAATACAAGTTGGTGAGTGCCACTTCAGGACCTTTAGAAGCCTGTTCCTTAAAAAAGGTCTCTACCAATGCTTCTGGAGTATTTTGAGCTGGTAATTGAGAGATTGTCAAAAAGAATAATAAGAGTACTGCGTTTTTCATGATTGATGATTTAGTGATGATCGAAAATTATCTCACCTCATTAAAAAACCCAATACGTCAACTGCCTTATAATCGTAGCTGCGTATTTGTAACCAAGAATTTTTATAATGCAATCTAAAATGCTGCTTAAATCAGCTTAGCAAAATATCTCTCAGTTGTTGGTAATCATTATCCATGCTTAATTTGTGAAAGCCATCCAAAGAGGTTTCAGTGAGGACGTGATCAGGAACAGCTTTGACGATAATGTCTTGGAACTTGTTGGGATGTGCGGTTTCTACAAAGATCCCTAATTCATCTTCCTTGAGGCTTCGCTCTAAAGCCAACTTACCAACCGCACCATGAGGGTCCAGTAAATAACCTGTTTCTTGAATCGTGTCCTTCATCTCTTGTACGGTTTCCTCATCGGTGATGGAGGCAGCAGAGATGTGTGCGGACATTGCTCCTAGATTTCTTCCATACAAGTAAGCCAGTCGTTCATAATTACTAGGATTCCCAACATCCATAGCGTTGGAAAAGGTGAGCACCGATGGTTTGGATTTGTATTCACCGGTTTTGAGATAATCAGTAAAGGTATCATTAGCATTGTGCGCCGCGATGAATCGTTTGATAGGCAATCCCATATGCTTAGCCAGTATGCCAGCGGATGCGTTCCCTAAATTTCCTGATGGTATGGAAACCACTAAAGATTTATCCTTGAGCTCTTTTTTAATCTGTTTGTAAGCCAGAAAGTAATAGATCATTTGTGGTAACAACCTAGCAAGATTAATGGAGTTTGCGCTGGTTAATTCTACTTGCTTGCGCAACTTGTGGTCATTAAAAGCCTGCTTCACCATGCGCTGGCAATCATCAAAAGTACCGTCCACTTCAATGGCCTTGATGTTTTTCCCTAAACTGGTCATTTGACGTTCTTGATAAGGACTTACCTTATCCTTGGGGAAGAGTATTTTTACATTCACACCTTCCACATCATAGAAACCGCTGGCCACAGCGCTGCCTGTATCTCCAGAAGTCGCTACCAAAATGGTAATCTCTTTATCGTTACTCTTTTCAAATTTAGATAAGCAACGAGACATGAATCGAGCACCTACGTCTTTAAAGGATTCCGTCGGGCCGTGGAAGAGTTCCAAAACGTAAGTGGCTTCTCTAATATGCTTGACCGGCGTCGGAAAATTGATGGCATCTTCAATGATCCATTTCAAATCAGCATCAGAAAGGTTTTCTTGTACGTAAGGTTGTAATGCGGTAAAGGCTATCTCGTGATCAGAAAGGTTTTCTATGTTCTCAAAAAAGCTGGATGGCAATTGCGGAATCTCCTCTGGAAAATAAAGGGCACCATTTTGAGTCAAGCCATTAAGTACGGCTGTTTTAAAGCTTACACGTTCTTCGTTAGGTGTGGTACTAATAAATTTCATGATCAGTTTTTAAAGAATGATAGCGCCGCTGTTGGCATTGATGGGACTTATGTAAACTTTATAATCTAAATCAGTGGTGTTATAGATGGTCTCATGACAATGTTGGATCTTTTCAGTCATTTCCTTTCCTTGAACCACGGTAAACACTGATGGTCCAGAACCAGAAATCCCAAAGGCTAACGCGCCTTGATCCAGAACGGCAGCTTTCATTTCTGCAAACTTGGGAATCAACATGCTGCGCATGGGTTCAATCACAACATCTTGCATGGCGGCCTTGAACAATGCGACATCCTGCAAATACAGACTCGACACGAAAGACCCCATATAACCTATCTGTTCACTTGCGGTTCTTACCGCCATGGTTTCTTTTAAAATGCTTCTGGAATCAGATGTTTTCACCATGATCTGTGGATACAGCAGCACGGCATACAGATCTGGTAAAATAGGTAACGAAATAAAATCTGCTGGATCACTGGCCTTTTGCATCACCATACCACCTATGATGGACGGCGCCACATTGTCAACGTGCGGACTACCACAGGCTGCCTTTTCGCCTTGAGCGGCAAAATAGACCAATTGGTTTTTAGTGAAAGGCTCGCCCATGATGTCGTTGTAAGCAAAAGCTGCAGCGGCACTGCTCGCACTACTCGACCCTAAACCGCTACCAGAAGCAAAACCTTTTTTGATGTGAATATCAACGCCTTTGAAATCCTGCAATTCTTCCTGCATGCAACGCACGACCACAGAGCAGCAATTCTTTGCTGCTTCCATAGGTAGGTCAGCGCCATTTTCTATGGACAGGATCGTATTGGAATCAGTCCCGTTAAATGACATCGTGACCTCATCGCCTATTCCTTGCAGGGCAACTCCCAGAAAGTCAAAACCCACATTAAAATTGGCTATGGTGGCAGGTGCAAAAGCGGTTACCTTTTTCATGATTTCCTATTGAAGATGAGCATCAAATCTGCAAAAACTCCACTTGCGGTGACTTCTGCACCAGCACCAGCACCTTTGATGACTAGCGGCTCGTCCACGTATCTTGAGGTGTTCAACGCGATGACGTTGTCCTTTCCTTCCAGGTTATAGAATGGGCTGTGCGATGGAACTTCTTGCAAGGCGACAGACATATTGCCATCGTTTAATGAAGCAACGACCTTGAGTTTGCACGCTTTCGCGAAAGCGGAATCATAAATAGCCTTAAAGTGCGATTCATGCTTCAACAATTCCTCAAAAAGAATCTCGTTACTGGCCGCATTCTCGCAAGGCTCTGGCAAGAAACTTTTGTAGGTGATGTCGTCAATCTCGCGATTCAAACCAGACTCACGCGACAAAATCAGGATCTTGCGCATCACGTCCAGACCGCTCAAATCGATCAATGGATCTGGCTCTGTATAGCCTTCATTCATCGCCAGTCTCACCACATCTGCAAAAGGTTTTGTGCCATCATATTCATTGAAAATAAAGTTGAGACTACCGGAAATGACAGCCTCGATCTTGTGGATGCGATCACCGCTAATGATCAAATCCTGTATGGTTTTGATGACCGGCAAGGCCGCTCCAACCGATGTCTCATATTTGAAATCGCAGTTGTACTCGCGTGCGCTGTGGTTGAGCTCTTCAAACAGTTCCTGCGAACTGCTGCAGGCAATTTTGTTACAGGTCACCACCGAGATGCTTTTCTTGAGCAATGGCAAGTAGCCGTCACTCACAATTGCGGACGCGGTCATGTCTAGGAACACACTGTTGGACAGGTTTTGGTCCACGATTTCCTTCAGGAAATTTTCATAAGCGCCGTAATCCTTTCCGTTTTCCTTGAGTGATTTGATGTCTGCGGTGGATAGTCCATCATTGCTATCAAACAGCATCTTGCGGCTGTTTGCGACACCACAAATCTTAAGATTGAGGTTGTAATCTTCCAGCAATGCCTTGCGCTGACCGTCCAGCATAGTGAGGAACTCACCACCTACATTCCCAACACCAGCAATGAAAATATGGATGTTTTTTACCGGTTTTGAGAAAAATCGCTCGTGAATGACGTTGAGTGCCTTAGTCTCATCCTTTTTATCAATCACGATGGATATGTTTCTTTCACTAGCGCCTTGCGCGATCGCCGTCACATTAATACCATTCTCACCTATGGCGCTGAAAACGTGTCCACAAAGTCCTACTTTGGACTTCATTTTATCACCTACTAGGGCTATAATGCAGTGATCCAAGGAAACTTGCGCCTCGTTAAATTGTTGTTTGGCAATCTCTTCGGCAAAGCGATTATCAAGGATCGTTTTTGCAAAGGCTGCCTTGCTTTGATCAATACCTAGACCAATACTTTGCTCTGAACAGCTTTGGGTGATCAAAATGATATTGATGTCGTTATCTTCCAACACCTGAAACACTTGACGTGCGCTACCCTTACGACCTGATAATCCAACACCAGAAACTGTGATCATCGCGATATTGGCAAGTGAAGAAACACCTTGAATCTTGTGAAGGTCTGATTTATTATGGTCACTAATGTAGGTTCCCAATTGATCAGGTGCTCCTGTATTTTTAAGTAATAAAGGGATTTTCTTATTGCGCAGCGGTATTACAGATGGCGGATAAAGAACCTTAGCGCCAAAGTAGGCCATCTCAAATGCTTCTTCATAACTCAGGTTTTCAATAGCGATGGTTTGCTTCACCTTTCTAGGATCTGCACTTTGTACACCATTCACATCACTCCATATTTCTACGGATGCAGCCTCAAGCACATTTCCTAAAAGAGCTGCCGTATAATCGCTACCACCGCGACCTAAGGTGACCACTTCACCTTTTTCATTTGATGCAATAAAGCCGCCAATGATATAGTTGGCATTTTTTACCATGGCAGCTGCTTGTGCCGCTGTTTTTTCAAAGTCAACCGTAGTGTTCAAGTAATCACCATTTCCTGTAATGATTTTAGTTGGATCCAATAATTCAATCGTTAATCCATGAGCATTGAGATAGCGATGTACTACAAAGGAGGAAAGTCGTTCCCCAAAACTTAGGATCAAGGCTCTGGTCCTATTGGATAATTCCTGCAACGTGAATACCGATGTACAGATATTCTCCAACTGATTGCATTTTTTCTGGATCTCTACAAGAACTTCCGTTTGTTGTTTGTCTGTGAAATAATTCTTGATATGATCCACGTGAATATCCTTGAACTCTTTAAGCAATACGTGAGGTTCTTGTTGCAAGGAATTTGTAGCGATGGATTCCAATAGATTGGTAATTCCAGAAAATGCAGAAACTACAACGATAAAGGATTCTGATTTTGACTCAATAATGTTCTTGAGCTGTTTTAGGTTGGCTGGTGAAGAAACGCTGGTTCCTCCAAATTTTAATACGATCATGGAATAATTTTATGGAAATGGTAAATGCTATCTCTATGATAGAAATGATGGTCTGATGTAGTATGTAAATAGATAACCCTTAACGGGTAATAATAGTAATACGTCCACCAATGGTTAACGTATCTGCAATAGAAGAAATGATTTGCACTATTATCATAATTCCAAATGTATACAATTGAATTGAATTGACATTTTTTTAACTAAATAATTTCTAAAGCGATTTTAGACCTAGCTCAAAAGTTGTAGTTGTGTGAAAAATTAGATAAAATTGAGGTGTATTGGCTTTTATATCGACAAACGACCAATAAATCAGTTTTAGTTGTGAACAATTATTTTTAATCTGATTTGCATTCAAACTTAACAATGACAAGCAATTATAATTTTTTTTAAGCCTTTTAAAGTCTGGTTTACCAAATAAAAGTTAATTTTTTGAATAGTTCTATTTGTTTCTAGCGGTCTTATTTCTCTAGTTTTAAGTTCTCGAGAAAAGTGTTTTAATCAATTTAACCCCTAATTCATTTAACAATGACAAATTCCATTTTCAAAAAAACATTCTTAGGACTTTCTGCTTGTGCCCTATTATTTACGGCTTGTGAGAGAGAAGAAAGTTTTGATCAAGAAGTAGATCAAAAATCAGAGCTTGCCAAAGCAAAAGCCTATGCAGAAGAAATAGGTTATCACCCAGATGATATAAAAATCGATCAATTCATGTTACCTGATGGATCTACTGAAGAGCGCATCTTTATAGAAGATGACATCGCTCTTGAGGCATCAGACTTTTATGCCCTAGAAAACATGAACACCATTGCAAAGCAATACCGCACGACTAACCTTGTTACCGGTACTAATCGCACGATTGATATTATAGGTTACACTGGTGGCGGTGGACAAGGACTGACCAATACGCAACGTACAGCTCTGCAATGGGCAGTTGACAACTACAATAGGTTGAGTGGTGTAAGTTTGACTTTTAGACTAACCTTTGGTACAGCATACCAAGATAAAGACATGGTCATTTATCGTAATCCAGGAAACACTGGTGCTGGTGGATCTGCTGGTTTCCCTTCTAGTGGTAGACCTAACAAATTTGTACAGCTTTACGCTGGGATGGATGCCTATGACACTAATGTTAACGAGCACGTTATCACGCATGAGATAGGCCACTCGGTTGGTTTCCGTCATACAGACTATTTTTCTCGCGCTTCTTGTGGACAGAACGTCAACGAAGGTGACGGCGGCGTAGGTGCTATTAGAGTATCTGGAACACCTAGCGGTTATGATCCAGATTCTATCATGCTTTCCTGCTTTAGCTCTGGAGAAGATGGTGAGTTTGGAAGCAATGACATCATCGCATTACAGGCCATGTACTAAGAGTTTATCAAAATTTCTATCAAGGCCTCGATGTGACCACATCGAGGCTTTTTGTTTTAATAATGTAACACACTGTAAATATCGAGGTCGCCCAGTTGCTTTCTTCCTTCCAGAAAATCCAGTTCCATGATAAAATTGGCACTTATTACCTTGCCGCCTATCTTTTCTATGAGTTGGACGGCTGCTCCAGCAGTACCGCCAGTGGCTAGGACATCATCGTGAAGCAATACGTGACTACCATTAGGGATAGCATCCGTTTGAATTTCAATGGTATCTGTGCCGTATTCCAAATCATAAGTGAACTTCTCAATGTCGCCAGGCAGCTTGTTACTTTTGCGCAACATTACAAAGGATGCTTCAAGCGCTTCTGCCAGCAGCATGCCGAATAAAAATCCGCGAGATTCTATGCCAACTACGACGTCGATTTTTTGATTCTTATAATTAGATACGATGGCAGCGGTCATAGCTTTTCTCGCTTTCGCGGAAGCGAGCAACGGAGCAATGTCCTTAAACACGATACCAGCTTTGGGAAAATCTGGAACGTCTTTGATGAAATTTTTGAGTTGATCTGGCGTCATGGGAAGATTGAGATTTATTAAAGTGAAATAAGTTTTGGAAAAATACAAATAACCGTATATTTGCACCCGCTAAAAGATCATTGATCTGAAGTAAAATGGCCTCGTGGCGCAACTGAATAGCGCACTTGATTACGGCTCAAGAGGTTACAGGTTTGAATCCTGTCGAGGTCACTAAATTAAACTCACAAGAGCATCAAAACCTTGTAAATCTTATGATTTGCAAGGTTTTTGTAGTTTTTGGGCAATCATATTATTTGATATAATATGTTTTAATATGACCACAAAGCGGTCAACAAAAATTACTGCGGTCAACGTGTTGACCGATTGCTTTAAAACACTGAACCATAGTTGATTTGACATTCGTCGCATAAAGTTTAACCTTTAAAGACGAACAACTATGAAGTATGAAAACACATTCTCCATCCTATTCTGGATAAATGCTTCACGTGCAAAAAATAACGAAGCTGAAATCTATGCGCGTGTTACCATTAATCAAAAGCGGGTCAATATCAGCTTAAAACGCAAGGTCCTTATTGATCAATGGGATTCTAAAAAGAAAAAGGTCAAAGGTTCTTCAGCAGCAGCTCGTCAACTGAATCAGTACATCGACCAGACGTACACCAAACTATTCCAGATATATCAAGACTTAAAGTTTCAGGAAAAACTGATTACTGCTAAACTCATCAAGGTTCACTACACAGGCGAGAATGAGCAGTCCAAATCACTTCAAAACCTCATCGAATACCACAGTAAAAAAATTGAAAACACACTGGCTAAGGGAACGATTAGGAATTTTGGAGTAACAGAAAACTACCTCAACAAATTTCTAAACACAGCCAAGAAAACAACGGACATCTAGTTAAAAGAGCTCGATTATAAATTCGTGTGCGACTTTGAAAATTATCTAGCCAATTACTGGCCAGCTGGCCATCCAAAAGCCTTAAGTCAAAATACCGTGATGAAACACATTCAGCGCCTACGTAAAATGGTGACGCTGGCCTATCATATGGAATGGATCCGACGGGATCCATTTGTAAGGTGGAAGCCTGTTTATGAAAAGAAACAACGTGAATTTTTATCGGTAAATGAGCTTTCCAATATGGAAAATTTTGAGTTTGCAAGTGAACGCCTAGACAGAGTTCGTGATTTATTTGTCTTCAGTTGCTACACTGGTATCAGCTACGTCGATATTATGAACTTGACTAAGGACAACTTGGTGCTTGGAATAGATGGCGATAATTGGATTTATACCAAACGGCAAAAAACAAAATCATCTGTAAAAGTGCCACTCTTAGGTAAAGCGGAAGACCTTATTGCCAAATACCAAGGACACCCAATGATTGAAGTAACCAGATCGTTATTACCAATAATTACTAATGAAAAGCTCAACGTTTATCTAAAAGAAGTGGCACACTATGTTGGCATTAAAAAAAACCTAACCTTTCATATGGCACGACATACATTTGCTACTACCATCACGCTCTCAAACGGTGTGCCTATTGAAACCGTTTCTAAGCTATTAGGTCATAGCAAGATCGCCACTACTCAAATTTATGCACGGGTATTAGAGAATAAGATCAGTGATGACATGACCGCACTAAAAAGTAAACTAAGAAGTCATAGTAACTTAGATAATTTATCAAAGGCATTGTAACATCTGTTACTGAATCAAATATCTTAAGGGAATATTTTTGAAATAAACATAATCGTAGTGAAGAGATCATATCTATACAGTCTTTTATTTCTGAAATGTCCGCGATGTAGACAAGGAGAATTCTTAGAAGCAAATCCATACAAGTTTTCAAAAATGAACCATGTGTGTGAACGCTGCCCAAAGTGCGATTTAAAATACTCCATTGAACCTAGTTTTTATACTGGTTCCATGTACGTTTGTTATGCTGTGGGTATAGCCTTTGCAGTCGCCACTTATGTTATTCTATTAATTCTAGGAATGGCAGACGACCCTTTGACCATTTTTATTTCGATAGTGTGCATACTAGCATTGACTTTTCCATACATTGGTGCAGTATCTAAGTCCATTTGGGCACATTTATTTTTTAAATATGATCCAAAAATTGCCAAAGAAGTAAATAATGATACAAGAAATTAAAACGCATTACGGGTCTTTATTTGAGCCTGCACTTATTGAAGAAATAAATCAAGTGGCAACGTTTATGGATGTACCAGATGGTCAAGATCTAATCAGACCAGGACAATACATAAAATCAATGCCTTTATTACTTTCTGGTAGTATCAAAATAATGCGGCCTGATAGTGATGGTGACGAGTTACTATTATATCATCTAGAAAAGGGAGATACCTGTGCAATGACCATGACCTGCTGTTTGGGTAATACAAAAAGCGAGATACATGCTGTTACAGAAACACCAGTAAAGCTATTGATGATACCTATTGGAAAAATGGAAGAATGGTCTAGTAAATATAAAACCTGGCGCAACTTTGTATTTTCCAGTTATCATGAGCGTATGATGGAGATGCTTGAAAGTATTGATAACATTGCGTTCAATAATATGGACGAACGACTGGAGAAATACCTTGAGGATAAAATTAGTATTTTAAATAGCAAGCATATCTACACTACCCATAAAGATATTGCCAGTGATCTTCATACAAGCCGCGTTGTAATTTCACGATTACTTAAAAGGATGGAAAATGATAATAAAATAAGGTTGCACCGCAGTTTTATTGAAGTCATGTAACATCAGTTACCGTGTGTAGAGATACCTAAAGATAGATTTGTCATATAATAAATAGACAAATGGAAATCATAGAAATTCTTGGGTACGTTGGAGCTCTTCTTATTGGAGTGGTTTTAGGATTAATTGGCGGTGGCGGTTCTATATTGACGGTTCCCATTCTAGTCTATGCCCTGATGCTTAATCCAGTGGTAGCGACAGCATATTCACTTTTTGTTGTAGGAGCCACGTCCCTTGTAGGTGCTATTAAGAATATGATGAAAGGGATGGTAGATTTTAAAACAGCTATCATCTTTGCTATACCAGCTTTTATCGCAGTATATCTTACAAGAGCATTTTTGATACCAGCTATACCAGTAGAACTTTTTGAAGTAGGCGATTTCATGGTTACCAAAAACCTGGTGATCATGTTATTTTTTGCCATCATCATGTTATTGGCTTCCATCTCGATGATACGCAACAAGCGTAAAGAACTTGAAGAAGATGTTGAAATCACCTACAATTATCCACTTATTGTGATTGAGGGTGTAGTAGTAGGGACAATAACAGGTATAGTAGGTGCTGGCGGAGGCTTTCTAATCATACCTGCACTGGTTCTACTAGCAAAATTACCTATGAAAAAAGCGGTGGCCACTTCCCTTTTCATTATTGCCATAAAATCGTTGATCGGTTTTCTGGGCGATGTTCAAAATTTGGATATTGATTGGGCTTTCCTGCTTTCGTTTTCGGCATTATCCATCGTTGGAATCTTCCTTGGCATCTGGCTCAACAACTTTATAGACGGCAGCAAATTAAAAAAAGGATTTGGTTGGTTCGTTTTAGTTATGGGAGTTTACATCATTTATAAAGAACTAGTTAAGTAACCTGTGTTACTCTCTGGAATTATTTCCTATTTTAATTTTAGTATGACAATATCGCTTTCGCGAAAGCGTAAAAAAGAATAACAAATTTCAAATTCTATAATTATGAAAATCGAACAAATTTATACCGGATGTCTGGCGCAAGGGGCCTATTACATTGAAAGTAAAGGTGTAGTGGCCATAATTGACCCCTTACGAGAGGTGCAACCCTATATCGACAAAGCAGAATCAAATGGAGCAACCATCAAATATATATTTGAGACTCACTTCCATGCAGATTTCGTTTCGGGCCACGTGACGTTATCAGAAAAAACTGGTGCACCTATCATCTATGGACCCAATGCAAATCCTAGCTTTAAAGCGATAACCGCAAAAGACGGTCAAGAGTTCAAACTGGGCGACCTCACATTTGTGGTCCTGCACACACCAGGCCATACCATGGAAAGTACCACCTATCTATTAAAGGACAAAAACGGGAAGGACTATGCGTTATTTACAGGAGACACCTTGTTTTTAGGAGACGTGGGACGACCAGATCTTGCGCAAAAAGCAGCACATATGACGCAAGAGGAACTTGCGGGCACTCTATACGATAGTTTAAGAAACAAGATCATGCCGCTATCAGATGACGTGACCGTATATCCAGCACACGGCGCAGGCTCTGCCTGTGGTAAGAATATGATGAAAGAAACCGTAGATACCTTAGGGAATCAAAAACAGATGAACTATGCCCTGCGGGCAGACATGACTAAAGAGGAATTCATAAAAGAAGTGACAGATGGTTTACTACCACCACCTGCCTACTTCCCTATGAATGTTAAGTTGAATAAGGAAGGTTATAGAGATATTGATGAGGTTATCGCACAAGGCGAGAACGCTCTATCTCCAGATGCCTTTGAAGCGGCGGCTAATGAAACAGGAGCCGTAATGCTTGATACGAGACATCAAAACGATTTTGCTAAAGGGCACATTCCTGGATCCATTTTTATTGGTATCGACGGTAGTTTTACCCCTTGGGTAGGTGATTTAATTAAGGACGTAAAGCAGCCCATCCTATTGATTGCAGATAAAGATCGTATTGAAGAAGTCATCACGCGTTTGTCCCGAGTTGGTTTTGACAATACGTTGGGATATCTTGATGGTGGTTTTGAAGCTTGGAAAAAAGCGAGTAAAGAATATGACACGGTAACTTCTATTCCAGCCGCAGAATTTAAACAAGCTGAAAAAGACGCTCAAAATGAAATGACTGTTTTCGATGTTCGTAAGAAAAGTGAATTCCTAAGCGAGCACGTTTTAAATGCCCACAATACACCTCTTACCGAGATCAACGACCACTTAGCAGAGTACCCTGATAATGAAACCTTCTATGTGCACTGTGCAGGTGGCTACCGCAGTATGATAGCTGCTTCTATTTTAAAAAGTCGCGGTATCCATAACTTAATAGATGTTCAAGGTGGTTTCAAGGCCATCAAGGAAGCAGGAGTAGAAACCACAGACTATGTGTGCCCGTCTACCTTAAAGTAAGATTAATTGGTACAAGGATCATGAAGTGGCAATTACTTACCGCTTTTTGTTTTGAGTTTCTTTTTAAACACAAGCGTTGTCATCGCTCTTTCATCTTGAACATTAGTGGTTTTAATAGGTTCAATGAGTTCTATATCAAACTCCTGTACCAAGTTATCAATCCTTTCACGAGTTAAATAATACGTACCTTTTTGTCCATTTTCCTTATACATTAATTTTGGTGCGTTACCGTCTAACCCAATATTTGATGCCATCCTAATGAGCAACGAGCCATTTGGTTTGAGTACACGAACCAGCTCATCAAACATTGCGGTAAACTGGGCTTCGCTTTGAGCAAAATGCAAAACAGCACAACATATGATATGATCAAAATTGTTATTGTGGTAGGGTAACTTTTCTAAATTTCCAACATTAAAATTTTTGGCAGATTTTGGGTATTCCGCTTTCGCGAAAGCGAGAACATTTTCATCTGTATCTATTCCATAAATATCGAGATCATTGGCATAAAACCACTTTAAATTACGACCTCTACCACAGCCTGCATCTAGAATGGAAGGTCGATTTGTATAACGTCCTTTCAAGATTTGGTCAATTATGTAAATATCAACACCGCCTATTAAATTAAAGGTCTCCTGGTAATTCATAAGCTGTTTTTATGGTCAGAAAAATAGATTGATTTTATCAGGTTTATGTAACACCTGTTACCTAACAAGGTGCCGATTATCCTTAATTTTAGATAACAATATTAAAGCAAATACTATGGAAAATTCAGAATTAGGCAATGTAAACCCAATGCCTAGAATCGGTGATCAAGCACCAGATTTTAAAGCGAAAACAACCAAGGGAGAAATCCAAATGTCAGATTTTGCAAAGGACAAATGGATAGTGATGTTCTCACATCCAGCAGACTTTACGCCTGTCTGTACTACTGAGATGAGCGGTTTTGCAATTCGTAAACAAGAATTTGACGCTCTCAATACAGAACTACTGGGACTAAGCATTGATAGTATTCACTCACACTTGGGTTGGGTGAATAATGTAAGGGAGAACACGGGAGTTTATTTTGATTTCCCCATCATTGCAGACATTGACATGAAAGTTTCAAAACTCTACGGGATGTTACAACCCAACGAGAGTGAGACTGCAGCTGTAAGAGCGGTATTCTTTATAGATCCAAAAAAGAAAATTCGTTTAATCATGTACTACCCACTCAACGTAGGTAGAAACATGGACGAGATCTTAAGAGCGTTGGAAGCTTTACAGGTTTCAGATGAGCACGGCGTGGCTATGCCATTAGACTGGAAGAAAGGTGATAAGGTCATTATACCACCACCAAAGACTTTAGATGAGATGAATGCTCGCATTGCTGATAATACTTGTGAAAAAGTAGACTGGTATATAGCAAAAAAATCACTTTAAGTTATTAGTCTGTTTCAATTAAGGTTGGTAGTAAAGAAGCGACGGTAATCGTCGCTTTTTTTTATGCCATGGTAACAATGATTACTTAATTGAAGGATCACACGGCATAACTTTACTAATGAACAAATAATTATTAATAATATCAAAATCTTGATCATGACTTTCTTAAGCTCAATCTTTGGCGCTAACGCGCAAACTGCCCCTAACCTAAGCATCCTTTCAGCATCAGAGTTTAAAGAGGCAATTACAAACGAGAATGTTCAATTAGTAGATGTACGCACTGCAAATGAATTTAAGGAAGGTGCCATTGAAAATGCATTGAACATAGACTTCTTCCAGCAGGAAATTTTTAATGAAGAATTTAGCAAGCTAGATAAAAATAGGCCTGTATATCTCTATTGCCGTTCTGGTAATCGTAGCCAGCAGGCAGCTAGAAAATTAGACGCATTGAGGTTTGAACAGATTTATGACCTAAAGGGTGGTTACATGGCATGGCCATATAAAAAATAGAATTATGAAGACGACTCTCCAATTACAAAATGTAAAATGTAGCGGCTGTATCAATGGCATCGCGGTCAAGCTACTGAGAATAAACGGCGTCAATAGTGTACAAATGGCCGCTGATGGCTCTGAGGTAACGTTGACATACGACAGCGTTAATGATCTTGCTATTGCAGAACGTACATTGATCCAGATGGGCTATCCACCAGTAGGAATAGAAAATACGATATCCAATAAAGTAATGTCTTTTATTAGCTGTGCTACTGGTAAAATAAATATGAGTTTATGAAATATTTCATCATTTTATTTTCGCTTATACTGCTCAACAGCTGTCATCAAAAGCAAAAATCATCATATCAATCACTCACCACGGTAGATACTAATAAGGGTCCAGTTAATGATGGAAAGCTATTGATGGAGCAGAAGTGCTATTCATGTCACAATTCCAGTACAGATCACAAGGAACGTATAGCATCACCAATGGTCGCGATAAAATCACATTATCTTAATGATAGTACTACTAAAGAACAGTTTGCAAATGCTATCTGGAATTTTGTGCAGCAACCTAGTCAGGAAAAATCAAAAATGAAAGGTGCCATTAGACGTTTTGGCTTAATGCCCTATCAGTCATTTGAAGAGAATGAAATCCGCGCGATTGCAAATTACATGTACGATTACAAGGTCGACGAGCCAGAGTGGTTCAAAGAGCATTTAAAAGATGGCAAGGGCAAAATGAATTATCATAATGACGGAATAAAAGTAGGTGCTATTAATAGGGACCAAAAGAAAACACCAACAGAAAAAGGGATGGAATATGCTTTAAACACCAAAAAGGAACTAGGTAAAAATCTAATGGGCACCATCCAAAAAAAAGGAACTCTTGAGGCAGTTTTATTTTGTAACGCACGCGCCTATCCCTTGACAGACAGCATGGCAACCGCTCAGAATGCTAGAATAAGAAGGGTGAGTGACAAAGCTAGAAATCCGCAGAACGCAGCTAACGATAAAGAGTTAAAGGTTATTGAACAGTTTAAAAAAGCAGTTGCGAATGGCGAAGACTATCTGCCTATAACAAAACTCGAGAACGGGCGCCATGTTTTTTATTATCCCATAATTACAAATTCTATGTGCTTGCAATGTCACGGTAGTCCTAATAAAACAATAAACCCTGAAGTGATTGCAACCATAAGGAATTTGTATCCTAATGATAAGGCGATGGGATATGACATAAACGAAGTACGCGGTATATGGGCTATAGATTTTGATAACACCAATGCAAAATGAAGTTATTGGGACTTATAGGCGGCACATCCTACCACTCTACCGTTGTGTACTATAGAAAAATTAATGAAATGGTAGGCGAACAGATAGGTGCACAGGGTAATCCACCCTTGTTATTGTACAGCATGAATATAGAATTGATGCGTTCCCAAAATACAGAGAAAATCAATGCATCATATCTTGATACTGCATTAAAACTGGAGAAAGCAGGTGCAGCAGCTATAGTTATCTGTGCAAACACACCCCATATGGTGTATGATTTTGTAAAGCCCCAAATAAATATACCAATCTTACATATTGCAGATGCAATGGGAACAGAAGCTAAAAAAAGAGGCCTTTTTAAATTAGGTTTACTGGGCAACCGGCCGACGATGACCAAAGGGTTCATCCCTAAAATATTAAACGAAAAATACCAAATAGAAACCATCATTCCAGAGACAAAGTACCATTCACTCGCACATGATTACATTTCTTTAGAATTGACGCAAGGGATATTCTCAGAGCAAGCAAAAGATTTTTTTCTCAATCAAATACAATTACTTAAAAAACGAGGTGTGAATGGAGTCATATTGGGATGCACAGAGCTACCTATCATCATTAAAGAAAGTGACATCAATATACCGTTACTTTCTACTACAGATTTGCACATAAAGATGGCAGTAGACTTCATTTTAAGTGCATAAGTAAACTTGATGCGAACCAACTATAGTTGGTTTTTAATGAAAGAGCAGCTCTAGATGACCTGCTCTTTTTATTTCTAAAATATCAGGTTGTGTAACTCGGGTTACGCCCTGTGCATCAAGCATTCAATAATTTTACTCTTGAAACAATTACAGATGCACTATAGATTATTAGTAACGCTCTTATTATTTACAATATCTGTTCAGGCACAGAGAGAGCGATATGAGCACAACAGCAGTTGGAATACCTTATCTATTAAAATGGACGTAAAAGAACGCTTGTTTGTAAGATCTGAGTTTAATTTCCGTAGGACTAATTTTATTAAAGATTGGGAGCAAATTGTTTTAAGACCCTCTATCGAATATAGATTGGATAAGTCTATAACAGCGGCAACAGGATATTCCTACATCAAAAACTATAGTTATTCAAATTTTTCCACGCCTCTTGATTTTAAAGAGAATAATCTATGGCAACAACTATTCATACAACACAGCATCAATCAATTTGAGATTTCCCATAGGCTTCGGTTTGAAGAGAGGTTCAGAGAAACAATTGATTCAACAGATAATCGTCATATCATTTCAAAAACAGACTACTCTGGACGATTGCGATATCGCCTAATTATTACCATACCGCTATTTAGTGCAGATAACATTTCAGTGTTAGCCTATGACGAGGTCTTTCTCGACTTTCAAAAAAGATTTCAACCCCAAAAAATAGATCAAAATTGGATCTTTCTAGGATTACGCTTTCGCGAAAGCGAACACATCACTATCTCCTCAGGTTTTCATCGTATCAATATACCTAGGGAAAATAGTTCCATAACCAATAATATCTGGGAAACCAGTATAACCTATACCCTATAAATGAAAACGGTATTTTTCCTGATTATTTCTCTATGCGCAACGCAGGTATCACTAGCGCAACAACATCATCGCATTGAACAACAGACGAATACAAAGGGGCTGCGTATAGCCGCTATTATAGGTCATACTTTCATCAACAGCGATGGGATCGACGGCAACTTATATATCCCTTCTTGGGGTCTTGATCTAGATTATTGGTTCAACCATCAATGGGGCATTGGTCTGCATAATGATGTTGAAATAGAAAACTTTGTAGTTACTAAAAACAATAATGAGACTATTGAACGTGTGAATCCATTAGTCTTAACGCTGGATGGACTTTATCACTTAGATAATGGTATTGTAATCAGTCTGGGGCCAGGTGTAGAATTAGAAAAAAATGAATCTTTTTTTCTGGCTCGAGTGGGCATAGAATATGAATTTGATATAGCAAATGGATTTTATGTAATGCCCACATTATTTTATGACCAGCGTTTTGACGGGTTCAGTACAACAACATTTGGATTAGGTATTGGTCATGCTTTTTGAAAAATTAGAAAAAAGAGATCTGTAACAACAGTTACACATATTCTGATTAGAGCTATTTACATTTAAGAGAATTATAAAGACATACTATGGCAACGCATCATCAAGTACTGATCATAGGCGGCGGGACCGCTGGAATTATGACCGCAGCTCAACTATTACAGCAAAAAATATCCAATAGCATCGCTATCATTGAACCTGCAGAAACGCATTTTTACCAACCCGCATGGACTCTAGTGGGAGCTGGTACCTATGACTATGAAAAAACTGGTAAGCCCATGGCATCGATTATGCCTAAGGGTGTCAAATGGATTAAGGATAAAGCAACCGGTTTTGATCCTGACAATAACGCAGTTTTAACTCTCAATCATGGCGCTGTCACGTATGACTATTTAGTAGTTGCACCAGGTTTAGCCTATGACTTTAGTCTTGTGCTAGGTTTAGGCGATGCCATGGACAAAGGTGTTGTATGTAGCAATTACACAGATCCAGTCCACACGTGGAATGTGATAAAGAACTTTAAGGGTGGTACAGCATTATTCACACAACCTACAACGCCCATTAAATGTGGCGGCGCGCCTCAAAAAATAATGTACTTAGCAGATAGTCACTTCAGAAAAACAGGTGTTAGAGATAAATCTAATGTAGTTTTTGCCACTGCGGGATCAGTGATTTTTGGAGTCAAGGAAATTGCGAAAACTCTCATGAAAGTGGTAGACCGCAAAGACATCAATCTTAGGTTTCATCATAAGCTGGTGGCCGTAGATGCAGAAAAGCAAATTGCCTGGTACGAACTGGCAAAGGATGTAACAGCTGGTGGTTGTGTGGTAATGTCTGGCCAAGACGAAGGAAAATTTATTGACAAGGCATTTCAATATAATTATAAAGATGTAAAAGTAATTCGTGATGGGAAACGCTACGGTATTCATTACGATATGCTTCATACCGCTCCACCTAGTGTAGCACCTAAATTCGTCAAAGAATCCGTTTTAGTCAATGAAGCTGGTTGGGTCGATGTGAACAAGCATACCATGCAGCACAATAAATTTAAAAACATCTTCAGTTTAGGTGATGTTGCTGCCTTACCTACAGCAAAAACAGGTGCGGCAATTAGAAAGCAAGTCCCAGTTGTTGTGGATAATATTAACTTAATGATTCAGACAGATAAATTAGGTTCTAAATCTTATAATGGTTATTCATCTTGCCCTCTAGTCACTGATTATGGAAAGATGGTACTGGCAGAATTTGATTACGACAACAACTTCACACCAGACCCTAAGCTCAAACAAATGTTTATCTCAGACAGTTCAAAAGAGCACTGGCGTTTATGGATGCTTAAAAAATTCATGCTTCCCTATCTATACTGGAACAAGATGTTGAAGGGTATAGATGTGTAAAACTTAAAAGCAAAGGGATATTTCAGAAGGTCATGAATTTACATCGTGACCTTTTTCTTTTTGCGCTCAAAAAGAGAAAGTAAAACAGTATGGTTAGTAGAATAAAAATAAAGCCTCTAACTACAGCTGTAGTTAAATAAAGTTTTCTTGTAAATACCATCTCTTCTACAATTATAGTTGCGTAATTTAAAAATCAGAATTCGCAAGTAGTCAAGCAATGCACTTTTGAGGCTCCCACCTTTCTACCATCATGCTACTGCAATCTTTACTGGAAATAAGTATCTCTTGTTACACTTTAGTTAAAAGTTGATTTTTAACTTTAGAGTCAAATTTAAAGCCCCCATGGACACAGAAATCCTTGCTAGAATTCAGTTTGCCTTTACTATAGCTTTTCATTATATCTATCCACCTCTAAGCATAGGTCTTGGGTTGATCATGGTGTTCTTTGAAGGGATGTACTTGAAGACTGGCAATAAACAATATGAAATACTGACACGATTCTGGTTAAAGATTTTCGCAATAACATTTGGGATAGGTGTTGCCACCGGTATCATCATGGAATTTGAATTTGGTACCAACTGGTCGGTATACTCAAGGTATGTAGGTGATATTTTTGGTAGCGCGCTTGCGGCAGAAGGCCTATTTGCATTTGGTTTAGAAAGTGCATTTTTGGGCATCTTATTATTTGGGTGGAATCGGGTGTCGCCCAGGGTGCATTTTATATCAACCATTGGAGTATTCTTAGGCTCCATGTTTTCTGCCGTGTGGATAGTGGTAGCAAACAGCTGGCAACAAACTCCAGCCGGTTATCACATTGTAGGAGAAGGTTTCAATGCTCGAGCTGAGGTGACTGACTTCTGGGCCATGGTATTTAATCCTTCCAGTGTTGATAGAATCATTCATGTATGGCAAGGGGCTTTTTTGGCAGGGGCATTTTTAGTTTTAAGTGTCCATGCCTATTATTTACTTAAAGGACGATATGTAGAAATTTCTAAAAAGGCGTTCAAGATAGCCTTGGTTCTAGCCACTATCATTTCATTGACGCAACTTATTTCTGGCCATAGCTCTGCAGATGGTGTTGCCGTAAACCAGCCAGCAAAACTTGCCGCTATGGAAGGACATTATGAAGCATCAGCACCGGCAGATTTGTACCTATTCGGTTGGGTGGATAATGAAACCCAAGAAGTCACAGGTGTTAAAATCCCAGGCGGTTTATCATTCCTCGTGCATCAGGATTTTCAAGAGCCTATTACTGGACTCAACGCCTTTCCTAAAAGGGATAGACCTAGTCAGGTAAATGCCGTATTCCAATTTTATCACATTATGATTTCCATAGGCATGATCCTTATAGGTCTAACACTTTATGCCAGTTTCCTGTGGTGGCGTGGGACGCTATTTGATAAGAGATGGCTCCTTAAGTTTTTTGCATTTTCAGTGCTTCTACCCCAGATAGCAAATCAAGTCGGTTGGTTCTCTGCAGAGATGGGAAGACAACCTTGGATTGTATACGGGCACTTAAGAACGGACGAAGGTTTCTCACAGGAAGTCTCTTCCAATCAGATTCTCTTTTCGTTGATTTTATTCTTAATAGTGTATAGCATACTTTTTCTTCTATTTCTTTACTTCATGAATAAGAAGATCAAACATGGCCCTTATGAAGAAGCGCAAAATCCAGACGAATTTTTGAAACACGTATAACAAATCACTATGGAAACTTTTTTAGGACTGGATTATCCCACGCTGTGGTTTTTAGTTGTCGGCTTATTGTTCTCTGGCTATGCCATTCTAGAAGGATTTGACTATGGTGCAGGTGCCTGGCACTTATTTTTCAGAAAGGATTTGAGCAGACGTATCGCCATCAATGCAATAGGACCACTTTGGGACGCAAATCAGGTATTTTTGGTCATAGGTGGTGGTGCATTGTTTGCAGGTTTTCCAGTCATGTATGCTACCATGCTCTCATCGATGTACGTGCCATTTATGTTATTTCTTATGCTTCTGGTTTTGAGGTCCATTTCCATCAAATTTAGAAGTGCAGAAGAAATGCCCTGGTGGCGCAAAACATGGGATATTGTCTATTCCCTTTCCAACATTTTGATCTCCTTTTTATTAGGTGTCGTGTTGGGCAATATTATTCAAGGGTTTGCAATAGGTAAGGATCTAAGCTTTGAAGGAGGTATTTTCTTTCACTTTCTATCGCCCTATGCCATAATGGTAGGAATAACTACAGTAGCTCTATTTATGACGCAAGGAGCTATATTTTTATTGCTTAAAACAGAAGGCCGCCTACATGCTAGGTTAACTTTTTTACTCAAGAGAGGTATGATATTTTTTATTGTTAGTTTTTCTGTAATGTCTTTGTATACCCTCATTTTTGTAGAAGGTGTTACAGAAAATTTTAAAGAGCAACCCATATCGTTCGTTCTCCCTGTCTTGGCGTTGCTGGCAATAGCAAATGTGCCTAGACTTGTTTCAAAGAAAAAATACATCAATGCATTGGTGTTCTCTTCTTTGACCATGTCCTTTTTGTTAATGCTGGTAGCTTTTCAACTTTATCCAGTATTGCTGCCATCCTCCATCGATCCTGAATATAATGTAACGATCTATAATGCAGCTTCTTCACAAAAATCGTTGGGAATTATGTTGACCATCGTATTGATTGGTGCACCACTGCTTGCTGGATATTTCATCTTTCTATATAAAACTTTCAACGGTACCGTAAAGCTGGATGATACTAGTTATTAAATATGGAATAAAGTAACTATTGTTACAATTTCGCTTTCGCGAAAGTGTCATATTTGACAGAAATAGTAAAAATGAATTGGATTTATGAACCGTGGCCTTGGTATGTAGCAGGACCACTTATCGCATTGACCATGTTCATTTTGTTGCTTCTGGGCAAACAATTTGGAATGTCTTCAAATTTGAGGACAGCTTGTGCGACTGTAGGTGCTGGGAAGGCTGCAGGTTTCTTCAAATTTGACTGGAAAGCAGAACGCTGGAATCTTATGGTCGTGTGGGGCGCAGTAGCTGGTGGTTTTATCGGCTCAAATTTTATGAGTGACAATAAGGTCCCGATCAATCCAGAAATAGCACAGCAGCTTCAGACTGAATATCGTATTGAGCTCACGAAATAAATGAAAAACCACACTCCATTAAAGAGTGTGGTTTTTTGATTTCTTGAGGTTTTGTAATTACCATCTTTCGTGGCTGATTCTCTTGTGTGGTGAGACAGCCTCAACAAAAAAATCCAGTAAGGCACTGCCCTACTGGATTTGTATTGAAAATCAAGTTACTCTATTGAATAACGATTTTTCTAGTGATACTGTTGTCGTTGGAATACACTTTCAAGAAGTACACACCGCTGTTTAAAGCGTCAACATTAATCTGGTTGCTGTTCCAGTCATTAAGTGCTTTTACTCTTTTTCCCAATACGTCAAAAATTTCTGCACCTGTTATGGCTTCTGGTCCATTGGAAACCACATTAAGAAAAGACGTGGCTGGGTTAGGATAAATGGAAAGGCTAGTGAAAGCAAAAGACTGTGAAGACGCCACGTCTCCACTCTGACCAAAATTAAGCGCTCCTATATTGTTCTCTACAATTGCTCCTGCAAAAAAACTTGGAATCACTCGACCATCGGTAGAAGAGAACTCGTATTGAGTTCTTTCAGCATTTCTACTGTTGACATCGCCGCCTACCCAATCAGAAGTAGTTTCATCATCAGTAACGGTATATCCATTGCTGTTATTAATGCGTGCAGCATAATCATATTCATCTGTACTTGTCATCACCACCGTGGATCCTGGAAGCGTGATGGTCGTGTTGCCTGGATTTTCTTGTACAAAATTAATCTGTCCATATACGATTTCGCCGCCATCATCGTCAGAAAACCCGATACTATCATAGATGGTCCAGCTTGCAAAAACATCTCCATCTGGTGTACCATCGTCGTTTGAGTCAATATCATCACTTGATTCTGGTTTGACGGGAGCATTGATGAGCATAAAAGTATGACTCTTGTCTTCCAGCGTTCCATCGGTAACATCTAAAAGTACGGCAGCATCAGGATCAATGGTGTAATCATTCCCAGTGGATGCGATCACTAATATTCCATTTGAACCTAAAGAAATGCCACCTAGCGGAATAATACCACCTTGTGAAAACGTGTTATCTCCACTAGAACTAGGACTATCAGACTCTACATCACCTGGATTATTGTCGATGTCACCTTCAATTTGAACTAAGTAGGTTCCTTCGGGAAATGTACCACCGTTAGGGCCTCTCAACTCGATGTATTCATTAGGGAAGTCGTCTCCTGGAGGCGCCACAAATATTTCGTTTATGTAATATTGGGCAGATGCTAATTGTGTCGCCATAAATGCAGCAACTAAAATGAGTAATGTTTTTTTCATAATAAATGGTTTAACTGTTTAGTAAAATGAATTAACGGCCTGGTGCTTTCAATTATCCTGATTAGAAAAACTTGGTCGACCAGACTGGTCTACCAAATATACAGGAATTTTCATTTTACACAACCCTTATATTATGGATCCTTAAAATATTAAGGTATTTACTGTGGATGTATTGGTATTACCCGTCTAGGCTTGCCTTATTCAACATAGCAAGATGATCCTTGCTTAAGGAGTTGGTTGCTGCTTCCCTAAAGGCTTGAAGTTGCCCTGGCTTTGTGGCACTCACGATAGGCGCCGTGATTCCCGGCTGTGCGATGGTCCGCGCAATGGTCACACCAGCTTGTGATATTCCTGTGTCCTGAGATACTTGTTGTAGAGCCTTCAAGACACGCATACCTTTATCGTCAAAGTATTTCTTCAAATTGCTTTCGCGAGAGGTTCCTTTAATGTCATCGATGCTCTCATATTTACCAGTGAGGAAACCGTTAGCCAGTGCCCAGTAATTCGTGACCGCGATATCGTTTTGAAGAACGAAATCCTGATAGCCATTTTCAAAGTCGGTGCGATGTAGGATGCTGTATTCTGGCTGGTAGATTTGATATTTAGGCAACTCATGTTGCTCATGCAAAGCGATGGCCTTTTTAAAGACATCCAGTGGGAAACTGCTGGCGCCTACGTGCCTCACTTTTCCCTCCTTGATCAATCCCGCATAGGTCTCCAGCACATCTGCTACCTCAACGTTGGGATCATGGCGATGTGAGAAATAGATATCTACATAATCGGTTTGTAGGTTGTGGAGACTTTTCTCAATTTGCTGGGTAATGTGGCTTCTGGAAAGGTCGATGTGTCCTTGACCTACATCCATTCCAACCTTGGTCGCGACAATGATGCGGCCCCTTAAGCCGCGTTCCTTCATCCAGGCGCCCAAAATGCGCTCGCTCTCGCCACCTTCATGCCCATCGACCCATCTGGAATACACATCTGCCGTGTCCATGTAATTGAATCCCATTTCGTACAACTCATCCAACACTTTAAAGGACTGTTTGCGATCCATGGTCCACCCCAACACGTTACACCCAAAGGCTACTGGTGGGATTCTTAAATCTGTAGTTCCTATCTGTTTGGTTTCCATGACTTCTTTTTCCTAAGGTACTCCTTAGAAACCTTTCTGGCGAGTTCGCTACCTCGATTTAGCAGTTTTTTAATGTGTACCAGTTGTGGGATGATATCGCTTTCGCGAAAGCGAACTCAATGACCATCTATCCTGCTTCTTTTGTGCTGTTGCGTACGATTTTGACAATGCGGTTGATGAAGATCTGGGAAAGATTCCAGTTGTAACCTTCAAAATCTGTGGTATTCATCACCTGAATGACGACCGTGTCGATGTCCTCGTGGTATTCGGCGAGGCTTTGATAACCTGGTATCAAACCACCATGTTCGTATTCGTAAATCTGCGAATAGGTTTCTTGTTCTGCTGGGGTGAACAAGGTGCCGTCGTTCAAGGCTCTTAGAAATATGCCTACGTCTTGAGGCGTGGCAATCATGGAGCCGTAATCATTGGTCTTGATGTCTTCTTCAACACCTACGTAATAGCCGCTCATCAAACGGTCCAGGTCGATCTCGCTCAAACTAAAAAAGGTGTTTTTTAAGCCTAGCGGTTGTAGGATTTGCTCTCTGATAAATTGATGATGGGAATAGCCTACAGCCTTTTCGATAAGCCTGGTAAGCAATAGGTAATTGGTGTTAGAATATTCATAATCAGTATCTGGAGCAAAGTTAGCCGGTAGATCCAGTGCGTATTCCAGTACATCAGTATTTTTATCTTGAGGGTTTTCCCAAAATCCTGGATATTCTGTAAAATTAGGGATGCCACTGCGGTGCATGACCATGTTGCGCACGGTGATCTGGTCTGCGTACTCAATTCTATCGGCCAGCTCTGGAAAGTAATGTGCTAGGTTCTGGTCTAGAGCTAGTTTGTTCTGGTGTACCAATTTAGTGATCGCAACGGCGACATAAAGCTTATTAATACTAGCAATCTTGAAAAGAGCATGAGGATCTGCGGGAATCTTATTGGCACGATCCTTATATCCAGCAGCATAAAATTGTGGCGCTTTACCAGCTTGATCCACATACACTACTACGCCATCGATATCATAATCGATGATCGCATCGACTTGCTCTTGCACGGTATCTGGCAACGGCATGATCCAGGCTTTTACCAGAACCCATGGAACAAAATACAGAGACCCAATACTGGCTGCGATGAATAAGACTCTAAATATATTTTTAAGCTGGGATTTTTTCATTTGAAATACAAACTTAGCATTTTCCAAAGAACGCAGTTTTTAATTTCTTCAATCCGATGCATTTAGATCTTGCGATGACTCAACAGCTCTGATAGTATTCACATATTAAGTCTTAATATTCTCATTGGCGTGCGTCTTGGTATACTCAATTTCATTGAAAGTAGCTGGTTAATAGAGTTTCTTCTACTCCATAACTCTATTAATTTGATAAATGATATAGCGTCCTTTCAATTTCAAATACTCCACACTTACTGGGTGCCAATTCTGATCTTTCGAATTTTATGATGAACTTTTTACCAAAATTTGATTTGTAAATAATGTTTCCTATGGCATTGTTTTAAATAGTTGAATCACATAGACAATGAAAATACTTACCGCCAAGCCTATGTTGACTTTAGCAAAATCCTTAGCGATTAGTTTGTACGAGTTCTTTAATTGCTTGTTGTTGAGTAAGTAGTTGATTGCAATTTCGCGTCCTGCTAGGATCCCAATAAATGTCCAAGTAGTACTCATGGGTACCGAATTGTAATTTCCATAAAGAAATAGAATCAACCCGTAGCACAAATCAATAATTGTAGCAGAACGGATATTTCTTGTATTAACTTTTTGATTGACAATTTCTTGAATTTTACCACCGCGGTTCTTGAAAATCAATGCCATAATTAATAAAATCACCACAATGGATCCCACTAATACCCAAACCGACAAATCTCTGGGAAGGAATACATATATGTTGGCAAAATCCTGTATCAACCATTGGGACCACAAAAATGCGGTTGAACCCCATTGCGCAGCGATCCAAAACTTTTTTTGGTTGCTTTGTTCTAGTTTATCAATAGATTTTTTGGATTCAAAAAGTTTTGCAATCAACAGGTACAGTACAAATGCAGATACAACAGATAATGCATAGCCGTAAACAGATTTCATTACCATTTTTTCTATAAGCTGCTGACTGGAGAATACACTCAATATTAAAAATGTGGTGCTCACGGGTATTCCAATACGAGTAATAATGAGCAAGGAAAGCGGAGCAATCAAATACCACCAGTTCAAGGTTTCTGGAAGCGGAATCTTATCCAACCTATCGTATGAAACATCACCGTTGTAAAAACACCAGCCGTAAAGTAGCGTACCCACCAAAATAGCAGAGGCATAAGCCCACAATACCGTCCAGTGGGTTTTGTTATTGGAGGTAAGAAAAGTTCCTAAGGTTTGAATAACATCATTCCCGATCACGGCATATGCAGCCAATATAAAACCAACATACAGCACTAATAATTCCATAATCCAGAGTGAATCATCACCGACCTAAACTAAGTTAATCTCTTTATTATTTAAGCAATACGTAGCTTTTTTTACCGTAGTAAAGAATGGAGCAAGAGTACTAAATGTGATTGAATTATATGCGACTAGATATGATAATATAATGCACCACTTAATTATATTCTTTTGCATATAATTATTATCGACAAGGCTATAGAATTGAGTAACAAATTCCATTCTGGAAATTCTTTGATACGCCTTGCGCATTATTATCAGATGCTAGCATTAGGTTCGATTGATCCCGATCTAGTTTTACTCTTTACTAAACAAAATCTGTCCGCCGCCTTGAAATAGGATCATGGCGTTTTCTGAAGGATTGAATTCAAATTTTGCTCCTGCTTGATCAAACTTAAAAGTGTCTTTTTCTGTGGCTTCTAGTGGGAAAGCAGGTTGACCAGTTCCTTGAGCGATCAAGGTAGCTCCTTCTTTGGTTATGGTAATTTTAATAGGAATTTGGCTGGATGCGTAAACTCCCAAATATGGGTCCAGATCTTCCGTGGTTAGACTATAACTTTTAAAGGAAGGAATTTCATAAGGCTTGTTATACATAGCATTTAGTACAGCGACTGAGATATCGTTGTTATTGATATGGGTTCCATTTGATGTTAAGGCATAAGAGACCTTACTCTCTGGAAAATAAGTATATACGGAACTAAAACCATCAATGCCACCCGTATGACCATAACCTATATTTTCATAGAAAGGAAACTGAAACAATCCTTTCCCATAAACGTCTTTTATGATTTTCATAATTTCTAAACTTTCTGGCGTTACCAGTTTTCCAGTAAACAAAGCGTCTGCAAATCTTGTTAGGTCTATTGGTGTTGATGTGATGGCTCCAGCACCTAACGGAATGCTAGCGTCTGTCTCTGGTTCTACCTTCCAAGTATTAAGAAATTTATAGGATTTGGCTTCATTATTAGCAATATCTAAGTTTCTAAAAACATAGGTGTCGGTCAATCCTATAGGTTCAACAATATGCTCTTGAACCAATTCTGAATACGGTTTTTCAAAAGTCTTTTCAAGTATGTAGGACAACAATACAAAATTGGAATTACTGTATTCTGCCTTGCTGTCTGGTTCAAAATCGCTACCACCGTTGGTAATAATACCTACTAGTTCTTGTTCTGTTTTTGACTGGGTATTGTAGGTTAAATATTCTTCATCGTCGGTAAAGTTATGGATACCGCTTCTATGCCCTAATAAATGTTCTAGGGTGATTTTGCTTGAGTTTGCTATCGATGGAAACCACTTGTTAATGGTTTGACTTAAGTTCAGCATCTTCTCTTCGACGGCTTTCATTACTAATACGGCCGTGAACGTTTTTGTTATCGAGCCTATTCTATACTTCGTTTCCTCAGTGGCTTCTACATTATTCTCCACATCTGCGTAGCCTATGGATTTGGTGTAAAGCATTTCGCCATCTTTTGACACAGCAACGCTTCCCATAAATTTGTCGTTTTGTTCTAGTGCTTGAAAATAGCTGTCCAGTTTCGCTTTATCAAAGTTGGTTTGAGAAAAACCGAGTTGGCTCAACGTAAGAAACAGAATTGTGGTGAGAATAGCTTTAGTCATTGGTCAAGTTTTAATTGATTGGACTATAGGTTGCTCTTTTGTGTGAATTGTTTCAATTAAAAACAATTCATTTAAATTTTAATTTTCAGCTAAACTTATCCCTATCAAATAATTGAATGGTTTTAACCGCTCATTAAGTTGAGCAGAATCACATAATATTATCTAGCTTTAGAGGCGAATTTTACGGTCAATAAACCCAACAACCATGTTGCGTGATTATTTAATTAACTTCAATCTTATCATGAGGTAGTAACTCTCGATACCACTTTTCTAATTTTTGATCCTTAAAAAGGAATAAATAAAATTCGTCCTTATTGTAAAAGTCTCGATAAGATAAAACTTCTATTTCGTTGCTGTCTTGAACTCGCTTTTCTGCAATAGTATAGTCATTCCCTAATATCTGCGTTACTTGTTCTTTGGACATACCTAATTCAAGTTTATTCATTTTTGCACTTGTCATATTTACTATCTGGCAAGACACAAAGGAATGTAGCAACAATATTACAAAAGCGGAACGGACATAAAATTTGAAATTTTTCATTTACAAGATTGTTTTAGAATGCGCATTAGCAACTCGATCATTTAGTTTTCCACTAATACAGCAGAAAAAAGTATCATGCGAGGAACACATTGACTTTTCACAAACAATTATCTTGCCCAAAGTTTAATTAAGTTGACAAAGCTGAATTCTATATCAAATTTGAATTGAAAGGTACACAACTGCAATTCTAATTATTACAATTTCATTTCACGCTCTCGATTTAGTAAATAGTTTTTCCACTGTACGACATTGGGTAAAGTAATAGGATAGTTTATAGTTGGATTACACCACTCGTCTAATACTTCTCCAACTTTGTGACCTCCATTGTCTTCCATATCCCAGACAAAATAATCTGAACCAATCGCTATAAGTGAAAGGGTCGTCATATGATGGAGTTTTAAATTCCCATTTAAAACGTCATCACAAATTGCTAGCAAATGTTTGGGTGTGATTATAAATTCACCTTCCTGAATCATTTCAACCTCCTTCCAGTATGCCATTTTTTTCTCGCTTTTAGACTTATCTACTTTCACTAATTCTTTTGCGGGAATTAGTTCTAGGAAATAATCTCTGATCTTAGGTTCTGTCATTACGCATTTCTAAATACTCTCAACTACATCACTCAAATCCTTCCTTGACTTTGGCTTTTGACTAGGCTGGTTGGCGTCTTCTGGATCTCGGTAGCCTATGGCGACGGCCATGAGCGTGGTGTGATCTTTTTGTTTCAGGATTTCGTCATACTTCTCTGGCTCTACACCTTCCATAGGTGTGGCATCGATGTCCATAGCGGCACAGGCGCTTAAGAAAACTCCTGACGCTAGATAGACTTGTTTGTCAAACCAGGCCTTGATCTCGTCCACGGTTTGTGGTTTTATATAGTCGTTATAATAGTTGACGGAGCTTTGTGGTAGGTTTTCGTTCACATGTTGTTCGAACACTTCAAGATTATTGATGCGACTGAAAACGACCACCGTATCACAATCCAAGACCTTATTAGTATTGTGCCACGAGTGCTTGGAAAGCTGTTCTTTAATTTCAGGATCTGAAACAAAAGTGAATTTCCAAGGCTGACTGTTGATAGACGACGGACTTAACCTCAAAATCTCTTTTAGATCTTGAATTTTTGTGCTATCAACTTTCTTTGACGCGTCGTACTTTTTGGTTGTGTAGCGCGTCTGCATGGATTTTAGGAAGGTCATAGGTTTATATATATTGTTGCTAATGGTCGAATATATGGCTAGACGTGTTATTGGCACTTAACTTTGCAAATAGTTACTAAATTGAAAATTCGTGAAGACTTTAAGAAGTATGCGAGAAAAGGAATGTCTTACAGCCACTGTTGTGCGCAGTATTTTAATTATTTATTCTATTAACAATCTCCTCACAAGCTTCCAAAATTATTTTCAAGTCACATCTAAAAAATTCTCTTCTTGAAGTCAGCCTATATTTTTTCAATTTCTCATGAATTTTTTTTTCCGCCTCAATACAATCCTTCGTCGGATAACTATTGATTATGAAAAATTTATCAGGTGAGCTAGTGTTAGATAGCTCTTTCTTTCTTTTTTCAGTATTTCTTTTCGTTAAACCGACTTTAAAAATGTTTTCAGGGTGAACAGGTTGTCTCATTATATAAATGTAGCCTGCATTCTCACCTTGATAACTCTCAATTTGTTCAATTTTTGTTACTCCTTTGGAAGTAGAATAAAATATATCATTTCTCTCAACCCAAGTTTTACCAATAATTTTATTTCCTTTTTTATCAAAACCCTCCTCGTCAATATTTAGTCTTTTCCAAAAGCCTGTTTTTTCAACTTTAAAACTTTCGTCGGTTAGTTCATCACTTATTATAACAGTTTGCTCTTTCGATTCTAGATAATAAAATGGTTTTGCAAAAATTTTATACTTACCTGATACAGAAGAAAATTCTCTTTTAGATAGCGGTCCTTTTATAATAGTATTTAAATTTGTCTCATAAGTTACATCTACAATTCTGTCCTCATTTTCAAACACATAAGATGGAAGTGCTAAACAATAATTTGCAAAATCAAAAACAGCGTCATAATTATTCAGTTCTTTAACTTGATTTTCGTGATACTCTTTAAAATCTTTTTCGGACAAACTTTCTTTGCCATTAAAAATTGCATTAAAGTCATCTGTAAATACTTTAAAACTTAGATTTTCATCTCTTGCAACGAAACGAATATCAATGCTTCTATCTTGCAAATCGAATAGAACACCAATATTATGTGACCATAAGTCATTCCTATCTTTGAAATAGACGACGCCTGGTTCATCTTTATTTTCTAATGTCATTCCAAGAGCCTTTTTATGAGGATGTAGAGAGTTCTCAATTTTTTCTCTCGTATTTTCCTTAAAGTAATTTTCTGCCTCTTGTTTTTCAAAAGATTCACCAGCTTGTATTAGTATAGACACTTCATTCCCTTGCCTTACCAATGATAATCCGCCGACAATAAATGTTTTGCCATTATTTGAAAAATTAATTTCATCATATCCAGTGGTAAAAGTGAAATGGTAGATAACATTATCAGGTATATTTTCGTGGAAGTCGATTTTGTCTAATTCAAAATCTTTTTCGGTAACAAAATCCAAAAAATCTACAAGTGAAACACCATAAGATTCTTCTTCGGAATGTAATTGTAATATTGAGTTATGATGATTGTAAGTGAAAAATGGTTCTAATGTGTTAAATGAAGTAGGAAATGATTGTGGTCCGTATTTTAAAAACCTATCTGCATATTCCATTAAATAATATCTCAAAGTCTTCTCATTTGCTTCTTCTAAACCATTGTTAAGTTGAATAAGTACAATTTTACGTCCTGTGTCAAATTGCTTTTTTAACTTTTTCCATAACCGAGGATTACTCAATCTTAGTTTTTCGACATCAGTTTTATCGGTTCGAGCATCAAACCCCGAAAATATATCTTTTAGTCTCATTTATATTCAATCCTGATTTATATTGCACCTAACGGTTGTGTATAAGAATAGTAGGGCAATTAATGAGCGCAAACCATTCGGATGAAACACAAGCCGAATTTTTGAATTTTTCTTATTGTCTTTTTTTGTTCAATAAGCCAAATTTAAAAATTTGGCGACTTCGTAAAAGTGCCTTTGCTTTTGGGTTAAACACTCATTGCCCTCTTATTTTTTATAGGGTGTTAGCTATGGTTATTTCATTCTGTAATGCCACTTCCCAATAAAACTCACAAAATCTAATATCGCCAATTTCATTAAAAAAGTATGATAAACAAAATCGACCAAAGATTTTTCCTTAAACTTATTTAGTTTTTTAAGATCAGTGTATGGATAATACTTTATTAATTGTTCGTACATAAAATATTCTGTTTTGGCATGACCAATTGCGTTCCTAATTTGACTGTTCAATAAAAACCTATAGTATTTTTTAAATGAGAATAATTTTCTATCACTTGCTTTTTTAATCCATTGTTCAAACTATAATATTGATATAAGGAATTACAATTGCGTATTCCCGAAAAATCATCTTCGCTTTTGTTTTGCCCAAAATTTGTAAATCCGATATAAAAAATTGAAGTCCTAGCCAAAAGCTCAAATGAGTCCTTATAATTTTCTTTTAGCTCATCAAATGAAAAAGTAGTGATGCCGTATTCCTTCTCAAAGACTTCTTCAAATCCGATGTAGCTCAAAGCTATTACAGGAACATACGAAGGTGAGTTTTTGATAAAATCTACAAGTATTTTAGAAGAATTAATAAACTCTCTTTCAATATCACAATACTTATTTAGTTCAGTTTTAAGATGAATCAATGAGGCTTTATCCTTCTGTACTTTGTTGATCGTTCCTTTAAAGAGTAAACGAATTGTGTAACTATTCTCGTAGTTTTTAGGAATTGTATTTAAAATGAAAAATTTAAAAATTTCACTAATGATGTAGTAGCAATTTTCTTGACTTTCTTCAAATGTGTTTTTTAAATCAGGTAATTCGTCCGAAAAATGTTTTTTTGCTTCGGCAATAACGAGTTGATAATTCTTTCCTTGAAAAAGGAAAATAATATTTTCTAATGCATCAATATTTTTGTCTCTATATTTTGCAAATGCTAAATATTTGTCTCGAAAAACCGCAATAGTATCGTAGGATATAGACTGTGTTAAAGCCATATAAGGATTTAGTGTAAAACCAAATGAACCGGGAATTATTTCTGTTGATTGTTGCGGTATAGGTAATTCGGTAGAGATTGGAATTACTGGAATATCATCTGGAAGATTTTCTCCGTCTGTTGGTTTAGCCTTATCAAAATTTAAGCTAACCCCAGGTGGTATTTGTAGTAATTCTCCTTTAAATAAACTGCCACAATTTGGACAACCAATTCTTACTTGAACTTTTTCAAGATAACCAGCCTGAACTTTTACTAAAGATTTGAATTCGCATATGTTACATTCTATTGGAAATCTAAATGTCATTTTTCATAATTATAGCTAACTAGCTAATAAACAAATTGAAGGCTTTAGCACCTATATTCAAGCTCACTTTCAGTTGGTTACAAAAGTCAAAATTTGATTTTAGCACAACTTGTCAATTGGTGGTGGTTATGCAACTTTTTTTGTATTAAACGTTAAACATCGTTTCTGCTTTCGCGAAAGCGAACTAACAAGACTCCTACAACTCTGGCCTGTTGTTATTCACTAGGAATACCGAGTTGACAAATAGCAATTTACCGTTCTCCCAGAAGGCGCGAAACAATGGGTCGTCCACCATATAGATCACGCTACCAGCACCCAGACGCTGCTCGCCAAATACCATGGAGTTCTTTAATTTGGTTTTGGCCGTGTCGCCTGCAAAACCAGATACATTCACCACATCGTCTGTGATCCAACCCACGTTGTAACCGTCCTCCAAATAGCTATAGGAATCGCTGCCCAACTTTAAACTGTAATAGGCATCACCATAACCAAAGGCCATAGGGTGCGTCTTGTCCATCGTGATCTTGAATATACTACCGGTGATCAAATCTGTGGTTCCAGATTCCTCACGAGCGGCATAGGGGATCAATAGGTCTTTCTTCTCGTCCTTTTCTTCGGTAGAGTCTTGATCCTTGTCGTTTTTGGTAATTCCAAAACCGTCTTTGTCTGCAAATGCGCTCACGGCACCAGACAAGGCGACGACCTTGCCGCCACTGCGTACAAAAGTCTTGACTTTATTGAGTGTGCTCTCATTGAGCAAACTGCCGTAGTAACCGTCTGGCATGACCAGCACGTCGAATTGACTTAAATCGGCACGGCCTAGATCGCCGGTATCGATAGAGGTTACAGGATAACCCAAGTCTTGCTCAAAGAAATACCAGGTCGCACCATAACTTAAGGAAGACGTGCGCTCACCGCGCAACAAGGCCACTCGTGGCGCACTGATCAACTTCACGTCCGGCGAACCAAAATCTGGTCCTGAGGTGGCAAAAGAACTTAGTGCTGGTTCCAGTCCACGCTTGAATTCATTAGCCACCGAATTCACGATCAAACCAAAGTTGTCGATTCTTTTGTTGTCGCTTTTGGTAATGATCAAACTACCGCGGTCGTAGGTGGTGCCGTTATTGACAAAGGGCTTTTCGGTAAAGCGTACTTTGATACCGGCTTTTAATAGTTTGGCCAGGAATCTGGCGTCTTGCATGCTGTTCCATTTGGCAATATAACCGGTCGCTGTGTTGTTGGTATTGTCATCCGTCTTGATATCGAGCGTGGCGCTGGTCGCAGAAACGTTGCTGGTGCTGGCAACGGCTTCTAGGCCGTAGGCTTTGGGTAAGTTCCAGGCCGTAATGTCATAGGTCAATGGTGTGGACAATTGGGCATTAGGCTCAAAAAGCACTTGGACCATTTTCCCTTTCGGCTGGTTGGTAGAAACGACCATAGCGGTATCGTATTCTAATGTGGTTTTCTTGTCGTTGTTGTAGCCTAAACCGCTGGTTTTTCCCTTGCCTGTAAAGCCGTATTGGATCTCGTGACGGTCCAACAATTTTGCCAGTGCCATGAGTTGGTCGGTGCTGCCTTTGAATACAAAGCTTTTGGTAGTCAGGTTGCTGTTGTCAAAGTATTTCTCAAATTCGGTATTGAGTTTTTCTACGTTTTGGGAAGCGACCTCGATAGTGGAGAGTCCGGTAGTCTTGTGGTGTGCCACACGATCTACCAGCGTCAATTCAAAACCTTCGTCATTGTTGATTCCCAATCCAGCACGGCCGTGACCGGCTTGCTCATAGGTCATTCCTATCGCGCCCATGTAGGTAGGATAAGTATCGCCATAACTAGGGTACAATAAATCAAAGCGTTCTCTGGTAAAATACAACCAGCCTTCATTATCAAAATACTTGGCGTGATTCTGTCCTATTTTGGTCTGGAACTCGCGTTGGAAATCGGTAATGATCTCGTGAAAAGGTTCTGCTGCCGGAGCGAAATAGTACGGCTCATTAATGCCTTGCTCGTGAAAATCCACATGTATTTGTGGCATCCACTGGTTGTACACTTTCAAGCGCTGCTGGGATTCTACTTGCGTGGCCCAAGCCCAATCACGGTTCAGGTCAAAAAGATAATGATTGGGACGACCACCAGGCCATGGTTCGTTGTGTTCTGCAGCGATTTGTAAGGGATCGTACGGCTGGCTCGCCACCTGATTGTACCAGTTGGCATAACGATCGCGACCATCTGGATTCACACATGGATCGATGATGACGACCGTGTTTTCCAGCCAGTCTTTTTTAGTCGTGATCAATTCATACAGCGTCACCATGGAAGCCTCAGTACTGCTGGCCTCGTTACCGTGCACGTTGTAGGATAGCCAAACAATCGCCTTATCTGAAGTCGCATTGCCTTCAATAATTCCTGTCTGGGCCAGATTGTTTTTTCTGATTTGCTCGATGTTGTTTTGGTTCGCTGGACTGGTCACGATCGCATAGGTAAGCGGTCGGCGCTCGTTGGTCATTCCATATTCCTGATAGGTGACCATATCGCTGTTTTCGGCGACATGTTCAAAATAGCGCACCACATCGGCATGGCGCGAAAACTGGGTTCCTATTTCATAGCCTAGGAAATCGGCTGGAGATTGGAGTTGCGCCTGCACGGCGATGCTGGCGAGAAATAACAGACTTAAGAATAATGATTTGCGCATGAATAACAATTTGAAGTGCTAAGCTACTTAATAAACCGCAATCCCTTTTTGAAAAATCTAAATCTGTTATGCAGGAGTTATTTACCAGGAGTTTTTGAAGTAGTTCGCTTGCGCGAAAGCAGAATAGCAATAAGCTTTCTAACAAGTCAACCGCTCGTTCTCGGCACTTCGACTAGCTCAGTACGGCGCTGCCGCTCGAACCGGCTTGCTTTTCTATAAATCACAATCTCTTTAAACCAATATCGAGCATTTCGGCAAGCTCAATGTAAACTACAGTCGAGATATGGTTTGAGCACGATCTTTTTAACTGACCGAATCGCTCGTTCTCGACTGTCGCTCGAACCGGCTTGCCTATAAATTGCAATAAAGCTTTTGAACCAGTATCGAGCATTTCGGCAAGCTCAATGTAAACTAAAGTCGAGATATGGTTCTTGTTATGAAGCTCATCGTTTCCAATCGTTCGTTCTCGGCACTTCGAAAAGCTCAGTACGGCGCTGCCGCTCGAACCGACTTCTTTTTCATAGTTCACAAACTCAGTAAACCAGTATCGAGCGACAGTCGAGATATGGTTTTTGTTACTATCTTCATGACATGTTCAACTCATTCCACATCTATATTCTAGAATGCGCTGACGGCAAATTATACACCGGAATCACAAGCAATCTGGAACGTTGGCTGCTCGAACATCAAACAGGCTACAGAGAAACAGCTTACACCTTCCACCGCAGACCGGTTAAACTAGTATTCCAAGAATCCATTGGTGATTTGTTCCAAGCCCTACATTACGAAAAGCACATCAAAAAATGGTCTGCAAATAAAAAGTGGGCGCTGATCAATGGAGATTTTGATAGGCTCAAGATCTTGGCGCAATGCCAGAATGATTCTAGTAGTGCTTTTGTTTCTTCAGAGTACGTTCCTAAAAAACTTCGTGGTAAATGAACCGCTCGTTCTCGACTGCCGCTCGAACCGGCTTGCATATAGGTTGCACAATCCTTGTGAACCAGTATCGAGCGAGAGTCGAGATATGGTTTTTGTTATGAAGCTCATCGTTTCCAACCGCTCGTTCTCGACACTTCGACAAGCTCAGTGCGGCGCTGCCGCTCGAACCGGCTAGTTTTTATATTTAAAACAATCCCAGTTAACCAGTATCGAGCATTTCGGCAAGCTCAATGTAAACTACAGTCGAGATATGGTTTTAGCACGATCTTTTTAACTAACAAAATCGCTCGTTCTCGGCACTTCGACAAGCTCAGTGCGGCGCTGCCACTCGAACCGGCTTGCTTTTCTATAAATCACAATCTCCATAAACCAGTATCGAGCATTTCGACAAGCTCAATGTAAACTAAAGTCGAGATATGGTTCTTGTTATGAAGTTCATCGTCTCAATCTGCTCGTTCTCTATCCCGATAACTATCGGGACTCGAACCGGCTTCCATTGAAATTAAAATCCTAAAATAATACAGAGTAAACTACTGATCATCCAGCGTCACGGCATCTGGTGAGGCGCCGCATTCTTTGAGAATATCGCTAATGTCTTCCGTCATTTGTGGTGGTCCACAAACGTAGAAGTTTTTATCAAAATCATCCACCTGATTTTTGATCAGTTCCTTGTCCACTCGGCCTTTGAGATATTGGGTATCTTTTTGATCGGTAATGACATAGGTTACGCGATCGCCCAGCATTTGATCCAGTTCATCTTTCAGGATGATGTCCTTTTCGGTTTTGTTGGAAAACAATAAATGCAATCCGTCCAGTTTATTTTTGGTTTTCAGGTCCCTGAACATCGCGATGTAAGGCGTGATTCCAGCGCCACCAGCAATCACATAACCGTCACCTTTATATTCAATCGCGCCCCAAGTATCTCTAATGATTAAATGATCGCCTGGTTTCACGTGATCCAGTGCCTCAGTCACGCCATCGTGATCGGTATAGATTTTAATTACAAATTCCAGATCCTCGTCACCGGTAAGACTGGTGAAGGTGAAAGGTCGTTTCTCATCCTTCCATTTTTCCTGATCAATAGAAACCTCGGTCGCGTGACCTGGCGTGAATTCATAACCGTTTGGTTTCTCCACGCGAAATTGTTTAACGTCGTGAGTTAATTGTTTGATCGACTTAATTTTAACAGAATGTGCCATTTTTTTCTTTACAAGATAGAACATCTGCAACCTAGGAAAAAAGCATTGGTGGCGCATCGGCACAACTTTAGTAAAAGTTTAAGCCGGTGAGCTGCTCTGCAATGACGCACCACATCATGTAACTATAGAACCAATAAGATGTTTTCTCAAGGATGCTGCTGTGATGCGCAATAAGTCTCGTTTTAATTTCGCTTTCGCGAAAGCGAAATCCAGACAACACTTATAAGAACAAAGTAGAATCATTCCTACAAACTATTTTCACCTTGCTATCTTTGCCGCATGGCTCCAACCCAAAAAATAGGAATTACACTCGCCGGTGGCGGCGCAAGAGCATCGGCACACATAGGTGTGTTACAGGCGCTCAATGAAAATGGTATTTTTCCTAGCGAGGTGTCTGGCGCCAGTGCTGGTGCGATGATAGGTGCGTTGTACTGCCATGGCTACTCGCCTTTGGAAATTTTGGAATTGTCCATGCAGGAAGAATTTGTGCGCATCTTTAAATTCCAACTTTTAACGCGTGAATGGAACCGTCTGGCCATGCTCAAAAGGTTATTGGAAAAGCACTTGCCAGAGAACAGTTTTGAGGCCATGAAAATCCCTTTACATGTTTGCGTGACCAACCTCAACAAAGGCATTAGCGAATATTTAAACCAAGGCGATTTAAGCACCAGTATCATCGCGTCCTGTGCGATACCAGTCATTTTTAAACCGGTCGTTTTTAATAATGCTACTTATGTGGATGGCGGCGTTCTCAATAATTTACCAGTAGAACCACTGCTGAATCGCGGCATGAAAATCATGGGTGTGAGCATTTGCCCGCACGAGGAACTGGAAACCATTAAAGGCATTAGAGAAATTAGCGAACGCGTTTTCCAACTGAACGTATGGAGCAATACAGAACAGCGCCTACGACAGTGCGACGTCGCTTTAGAAGTGGAAGAATCCTTTCCCTACGGAATTTTTGATGTCAAAAAATCGGAAGAACTGTTCAAAATAGGCTATGATTGCGCCATCAAGCAGATGCCCCAAATTATCGCTGGGCTTTCTTGAGTACCGTCGTTATTCCATTTTCAATCTGTTATTTTAACAATTACCATATTTAATATTATTGCATATCAATAGGTTACAAACGTCGCCGCCGCAGACGTTAAACACGTAATGCCGTTGCATTTTTGACATTATATTTGTCCAAACAAGTATTTCATGCGCAACATTATTCTCCTAGTCATTCTTCTTTCTGCACTGCCGCTTCAAGCGCAGCAAACCTTTACCATTGATCGCGGAGAGACTAATTTGTGGCAGGATTTTACCTATGACATGGGTAATGTGTTTCAAGGGGTTGGCTTTGCTTATAGCAGGCCACTGTATTGGGATGGTGGTGACGCACTTATCGCTGGTGGCGTTGCGGCGACCACTTTGGGGATTTTTGTTATTGACGACGATATCAATCGAGAGTTTAGAAGTCATAGGGATGAAATTCCTTCCATCCTGTTGGATTATGGAAATTATGCTGGTGCGCCCCAAAACAATTACGGTCTTACTGGAGCCATTTATCTCACTGGTTTATTCACTCGCAATGAGAAACTAAGACGCACTGGTGTGCTGCTCATATCCTCTGCTACAGCTACCGGCTTTTTTCAGCAGTTGACCAAATCGGCGACGGGTCGTGCGCGACCTAGCGGTGGCTTTGGCAAGAATCACTTCAAGCCATTTGGCGGCGAGTCGGTTTATAGATCCTTTCCATCCGGTCACGCAGTATTGACCTTTACCAATGCGCATGTGATAGCTAAACAATTTGACAATGCATGGGTCAAAGCCGGAATCTATGCCGTAGGCGTCATTCCTGGATTATCGCGCATCTATGACAACCAGCACTGGGCCAGCGATGTATTCTTGAGTTGGGCGCTGAGTTATTTTATGGTAGAAGCTATCGACCTGTATTTGGATCGCAAGTACGAGCAAAAATACAATGACGACCGCACCAAAAAGACTTCGCTAGACCTCAACTTCTCTCTTACCAGTATAGGTGTAAGTTACAGTTTCTAACAATTCCTTTTTAAGTATTGGTGTAGGTACGCTTTCGCGCCTGCCTTTCGGCAGACAGGAAAGCGTGCTCCTTTTCCATATTAAATGCATGGGAAAAGCTATTTTGCGACCTGAATCATCTTGACATCAAACCAACACAATATGGAGTTCAACCTCACCGAAATCATCGGATATCTAGCCAGTCTATTCGTCCTGCTATCCTTTTTCAATAAGAACCTGCGAAAGTTACGCATCGTTAATTCCGTAGGCTGCGGTTTTTTCGTCGCCTATGGTTTTATGCTGGGTAGTATTCCCGTAATCGTGACTAATGTCGCCATTCTAGGCGTCAACGCATATTACCTTTTCGTCAAAAAAGAAGACATAAGACCTAAAGAAGAACTAGAAAAAAAATAACCTTCCATGTTCAGGTTTTATAGGCTGTACAAGCCTTTGCCGTGTAAATGTCGGGTTTAAATACCCTCAAAAGTTTCCTTCAACCTTTGTTTCATCCCTAACATTGTTCCAACCAAATGAAAGAAATCATGAAACAACCACAACTAGGCGACTACATCGCTAACCTGCGAAAAGAACAAGGACTGACTCAAGAAGAGCTTGTCGAGTTATGCAACATCAATGTGAGAACCATCCAGCGAATTGAAGCTGGTGAAGTCACACCTCGCAATTATACGATCAAGAATATTCTTCAAGCGCTAGGAAGTTCTTTTGCAGAAATCACTCAAGAACTTCAAGAGAAACCTAAAGCTGAACAAGCTCCAGAAAACTTGTTGAAGAACCCTAAAAATGGATTGTGGATCGCGATCGTTGGAATGGCTTACGTCCTTACCTCGCTTCCATTAACGATGATCGATTTGTCACTCAACTTTTTTGACCATGCCATGGTCACTTCAGACATTCGGTTCTTAATAGCAATATTGTATAGCGTTCTAGCGACCGTATTTTATTTAGGATTCTCCTTCAACCTGAAGTTCAAGTCACCACTTTTGAAAATTTCCGCTGTTGTATATCTAATTGCACTCCTTTTTGCAGAGATTCTATTCATGGACATGTACAATTCTAGTGTGAATGCTTCTTTTGACGCCCTAAATATAGGAATGAGCATTGTGGTATCTATTGTATTTGCAATTGCCATCGCTTTATTAAGCATACCATTTTTTCAAAATCGAGGTCGCTTCTCAGGCCCTTATAAATATTTAGGATATCTATTGATTGTTGCAGCAGCGTTCAACCTAACCGTATTATTATTTCCAATAGGAAGTTTGCTCGTTACCCTATTTGAGATTATGATAGTGATTTATTTTATTCAGAACCACCAAGCTTTTGCCAAAGCAAAGAATATAGACTAGCTGAATCTTTTCAAATTCTCCACCTGCTTTTCAATCGCGGTTTTAAATTCGCTTTTTAATCTGTCGATAAGTTCGTGTGCTGGAACGCTATCTTTGATAGTAGCCACACCTTGACCGGCACTCCAGATGGTTTTCCAGGCTTTGGCCTCGGTATCCATTTCTTTACCAAAGTCAATTTTGCCAGTAGCTTGCAATTGCTCTTCAGTAATTCCAGCGGCTTTCAAACTGGCAGCAAGGAAATTAGCCGACACTCCAGAAATAGCGGCCGTGTACACCACGTCAGATGATCCAGCGTCGATGATCATCTTGCGGTATTCATCGGTTGCTTTTGACTCGTTCGTATTGATAAAGCGCGTTCCCATGTAAGCCAAGTCTGCTCCCATTTGCAAGGCACTGGCCACATCTTGACCAGAACTCATGGCACCAGAAAGCAGGATTACACCATCATAAAACGAACGCACCTCACGTATAAACGGCATGGGATTCAACGTACCCGCATGACCACCAGCGCCAGCACAAACCAGTATCAAGCCATCGACTCCAGCTTCTTGGGCTTTTTCGGCATGGCGTTTTTTGATTACATCGTGAAATACCAAACCACCATAACTATGCACCGCATTGACCACATCTTTAACAGCACCTAGTGAGGTGATAATGAGTGGCACTTTATGTTTCATACACACTTTTAAATCGGCTTCCAGTCGTGGGTTACTGCCGTGAACGATCAAATTGACGCCGTATGGCGCAGCCTTCTTGCCAGTTTCTTCTTCCCATTTTTTGAGCTCGGTCTCGATTTGTACTAGCCATTCTTCAAAACCTTCGGTAGATCGCTGGTTAAGAGCCGGAAAAGTTCCTACAATTCCGTTTTTACAGCATTCAATGACTAGGTCCGGTCCAGAAATTAAGAACATAGGCGCTGCCACCACGGGCAATGAAAGGTGATCGATAAGAGAGCTTGCAGTCATGAAAATGGTTTTGGATAAAGTTACGAGTAAATGAATAAACAAAATCCGATTGGAGGTTTTTGATATCAGGTCTCTCATCCATCTCATCAGCCTTTCAGTCTTCCGTCAAATTAATTCCTACAACAATTTGTTAATGAGCTATTGGGCAAACCTCGTTACACTATTTTTGATCCATGCAAAGAATAAAGTGGCTTGTTTTACTGTTGGTGTTTCTCGCTAACGTACCGTGCCAGGCACGGCATAAACTTTCTGTTCCTTCCGCTTTCGCGAAAGCGAACCAAAAACCGAACTCACAAAAGTTTACCCTATCAGGAACCATTACAGATCAAGCCAATGGCGAGACTTTGCTCAATGTCAATATCTTGATCCCAGAACTGGGCACGGGAACCATCTCAAACGAGTACGGCTTCTACTCCATCACGCTGGATACGGGCACCTATGAAGTGATCTATAGCAGCATTGGGTTTCAAAGTGTCACCAAAACCGTGGTGCTGGACCAAAACCAAAAACTTTCCATCCAACTGCAGGAACAAGGCGAGCAACTGGATGCCATTGTGATCGAGAGCGATATTGAACAATTAAGCACACGGTCACCGCAAATGAGCGTCAACGCGCTATCCATTGAGTCCATTAAAAAAATACCAGTTGTGCTGGGAGAAGTGGATTTGATCAAATCCCTTTCCCTATTGCCTGGAGTAACGACTGCCGGTGAAGGCGCCAGCGGATTTAACGTACGTGGTGGCGCGGCAGATCAAAATCTGGTGCTGCTGGATGAAGCTACGCTGTATGGTAGCGATCACCTTTTTGGGTTCTTTTCTGTTTTTAATCCAGACGCCATCAAAGATCTGAAATTGTACAAAGGTGGTATTCCTGCGCGCTATGGCGGTAGGGTTTCCAGTGTACTGGACATTTACCAGCGCGATGGAAATAAAACGAAATTGAGCGGTACTGGTGGTATAGGAATCGTAGCGAGCAGATTGTTGCTGGAAGGTCCTATCCAAAAAGACAAATCCTCATTCCTAATAGGTGGACGCAGCAGCTATGCACATTTATTTTTCCCGCTTTTTGGGTTAGAAAACCAAGCATACTTTTATGATCTGAACGCTAAGGTGTCCTTCAATCTGGATGACAGGAATCGACTGTACGGTTCGGCATATTTTGGACGTGATGTATTTGAAATAAACGAACTTTTTGGCAACACCTTTGGAAATTCTTTTGTGAATGTACGCTGGAATCATATTTTCAATGAAAAATGGTTCAGTAATGCATCGGCTATATTTTCAGATTATAATTATGCATTGGAACTTGAGTTTGTGGAGTTTGAATTCTTTAGCGGGATTACCAATCTCAACCTTAAATACGACCTGACCCATTTTGCCAGTGATAAAGCAAAACTGCGCTATGGGATCAACTCCATTTATTATGAATTTGATCCTGGTAAAATTGTTCCCACAACTCCTACAAGCCCCATCAATGAGGCACAGCTGACTAAAAAATATGCTTGGGAAAATGCCGCTTATGTTGATGGCGATTTTAAAATCACAGATGATCTCAATATCAATGCAGGATTGCGCTTGACCACCTTCAGCCGATTGGGCCAAGATTTGATCAATGTTTACGAAAACAATCAGCCATTGTTGTTCAATCAAGAGCAAGGTGTCTATGTAAGCGCCATGCCTATCGACAGAATAGCCAGCAGCCGCAGTGACGTCTTAAAAACCTTTGTAAACCTCGAGCCGCGATTCTCAGCCTCCTATAGTCTGGATGACGATACCAGTATCAAAGCGAGTTACCAGCGCATCAATCAATACATTCATTTAATTTCAAATACTACAGCGCCTACTCCATTTGATCTTTATGCGCCTAGCGGTGACTTTATCAAGCCCCAAAAAGGCGATCAAGTGGCAGTAGGTTTCTTTAAAAACGTTGGAGATTATTCCGTTGAACTGGAGTCCTTCTATAAAACCGTAGACAATAGACTGGATTATATTGATGGTGCAGATCTTATCGCCCAGGAAGCCGTGGAATCTATTTTGCTCGCTGGTGAAGCCAGAGCCTATGGTCTCGAACTCTTATTAAGGAAAAACGAAGGTCGCCTGCAAGGTTGGATTGCTTACACTTTATCCAAAAGTGAGCAGAGAACACCTGGAAGAAATGCATCGGAACCTGGCATCAACAACGGCAACTGGTACAATGCGCCATGGGATAAAACACACGACTTGACCGTTACCGCTAATTATGAATGGAATGAGAAGTGGAGCTTTGGATCCAATTTCACGTTACAAACCGGCCAACCTGTAACTTTCCCTGATGGTCAATACGAATTCAACGGATTGTTTGTACCAACGTTTGAATCGCGCAATGCCAGTAGATTGCCCATTATTCACCGTCTGGACCTATCAGCTACCTACGTTCCAAAACCTGAAAAGACCCAAGGCTGGCAAGGCAGTTGGGTATTTAGCCTCTACAATGCGTATAATAGAAGAAATGCGGCCAGCATCAGCTTTGGTGAGAATGATGACACCGCACGCAACGAGGCTACCAGGCTTGCTATTTTTGGAATCGTTCCTGCAGTTACCTATAACTTCAAATTTTGATCATGAAAAAGTGGTTCTACATTATACTACTAGCGGTGAGCTTCATTCAATGTGAAGATGTGATCGATGTGGATTTGAATACCGCAGCATCACGATTAGTCATCGATGGTCGCTTGGAACTCTTGAGCGACGGCAGCAGCCGCAATACCATCAGATTAACCAGATCGTCAGGTTTCTTTGAAGAAGTCAATCCTGTGGTGAGCGACGCCAGTGTTCAAGTGGTTGTAAATAACGGTATTTCATTTCCGTTTAGATTTGATGAAACGCGCAACCTTTATATCAACAATAATCTAAGTTTAGAGGAAGGTTCTACCTATACTTTAGAGATTGTGGATGGTAACGACTTTTATAGAGCAAATCAGCAATTGATAAGCACCGTACCACTGGGAAACATTGAACAAACCGAGGTAAGCGGTTTTGGCGATTTCACGCAGATTACGGCTTTCTTTCAGGATCCAGAGGCGCTGGGTGATTATTATTTGTTCACCTATGAAGATCCAGATAACTTCCAGCTGGACGTATCTGATGATGAGTTTATCAATGGCAACCTATCACCTACCAGCTTTTTTGTCGAAGATTTAGAGCCTGGCACCAACATCCAACTAAGCATCACCGGTATTGACGCACAGGCATTTCAGTTTTTTGAGACCTTGATCCAGCAAACGGATGACAGCGGCGGCGGCCCGTTTGATACCCAACCTGCTGTCGTAAAAGGAAATGTTTTTAATGAGCGTAATCCAGATCGTTTTCCGTTTGGTTACTTTCGGGTAGCGCAGGTGTATGAATTAAATTATGTAAGTGAATAAGGCATTTAGTGAATAAACTCAACGCTTTTTTCAATGGGTAAACGCACCTTTTTCATATCGGCAAAAGGGTCTTCTGCACTGCGATAGCCTACCGGTAGCATCAATACAGATTTCAAACCTTTAGCCTTAAGGCCTAATAGACCATCAATTTTATCGGGTATGAAACCTTCCATGGGACAACTATCGATCTGTTCCTGCGCACAAATATTCATGAGTGTTCCCAGCGTGATATATGCCTGATTTCTGGCCCATTGCTCCACTTCTTCCACCGCCATCGCATCAAATTTTGTTGTAAGCTGGTCCACAAACGGTTGTAGCACCTCATCACTGGTGTCTCGAACGTCCTTGACTCTCTTAAAATATCGGCGTACATAATCTGCATCGACCGCCGTGGTGCAAATAACAAGAACGGCAGAAGCATCGACGACCTGGCGTTGGCCAAAGGCCATCGGCACCATTTGATGTTGAATATCTGCATTTTGAACCACGATCAAACGACACGGTTGCAATCCATAGGAAGTAGCGGTAAGATTGAAGGCTGCGGCCAGCATTTCCAGCTGTTGCGGCTCTAGGTTTTTATTGGGATCAAAATTCTTGGTGGCGTATCTCCATTTCAGGTTTTCAATACTTTTCGTCATCGCTTATCGTTATATTTGTGGCTTAAGGTTGATGATAGGTTCGCTTTCGCGAAAGCGAAAAAATCACGTCCATTGTTACAACAGCCCACAAAGGTAATCCCTAGAACATTGATGCACGTACAGATCGCGAAAACAGCCACCGCCGATTTATGAAAAGACTACTCAATATCATTGTGTTCTTAGTGGTTGGTGGTCTTCTTGCCGTGGTTTTCCTGCAGGTGTATGTGAACCAGACAGCGGCACCGCACATGAAATATAATCTTGAGGATATCGAACCGGCTTACACCGGCATCGTGCTGGGTGCCAGCGTACGGCCCGACAAGAGCCTATCGCCTATTCTGAAAGATCGAGTCGACGCAGCCTATACGGCGTATCAAGAAGGTAAGATCAAAAAGTTTTTGTTGAGTGGCGACCATGGCCAAACAGATTATGATGAAGTGAACGCCATGAAAACTTATCTGAATAACAAAGGCGTTCCCGACAGTGATATCTTTCTCGATCATGCTGGTTTTGATACGTATGATAGTATGATACGCGCACGGTCGATTTTTAAGGTGGAGAAGGCGATTGTATTTACCCAAAAATTCCATCTGCCCAGAGCGGTCTATCTAGGTCGCAACCTGGATCTAGACCTGGAAGGTTTTGCCGTGGACCCTAAAAGCTATGAACCTTCGGCATACCTCAAACGCCGTGAATGGCTTGCTAATGTAAAAGCATGGACAGAGATCTATATAGAAAAGCGACCGACTTTTGAAGGAATCTCGATTCCCATCACGGGCGACAGCAGTCCTACTCACGATCAATAATTCGTATTCCCTTAACAGTATCAAGTTAACAGGTGTTAATTGCAACGCTTTACCGCATTGATAAGACTATCTTTAAAAGGAACTAAAGAAATAACATTATGAGCGACGAGACCCCAAACCCAGAGAAAACTAGCAAAAGAGAACAGGCAATCAATCTAGAGGAAACTCACGGAAAAAAGATCAATCATCAAGTACAAGATAAAAAAGAACATCACCAGCCTAGAGATAGTACACAAAATCAATCCTAAAGGATGATGACCATACCAAACTGCTTCTTTTGAGGCAGTTTTTTTTTGCGATAAAACGGCCTAATTAAATAAATCTAGTATATTTGCACCCGCAAAATTAGGTAACTGTTTTGCATTTTAAGGAGAAGTGGCAGAGTGGTCGAATGCACTGGTCTTGAAAACCAGCGAGGGTCACACCTCCAGGGGTTCGAATCCCTTCTTCTCCGCAGAAAAGCCCAGCATCGTAATGATACTGGGCTTTTGCATTTATGGTTGACAAATAAGTTGACTTATCTGCTAGAAGTGCTACCCATTTACGACGTCATTTTACTCTTCCAAACTCCATTCGGGCTGTGTCTTGCTAAATTTTAGGTAAGTTTGTAGTGAACTCAAAATTAAATATGTGAAGTAATACTTCTCAAAACTTATTATAGCGTTTAGCTCTAGATCCAATCGAAATCGCCAATTTTCTGATCTGACAAGCTGTTTTAAACGCGGTGCCCATGGGCGCTGCTGTTTACTCTTGTCATGGTGTTTGGCGATACCCGATTGGATAGTAATTCAGTTAGCGCCTTATTTATTGGACACTATGAAAGAAAAAAGATTCAAGCTAGAACTTGACGAAGCACTCATCACTGACACTCAAAAACAGCTGATAGGACGTTATTGGAATTATGATGAGGAAAACAAAAAGTTTGTGGATAAAGCCAAAACCGTTTTTCAAGACAATGACATGTCACTTGCTGCCAATCTGAGTTTAATAAATTCTCTTTCAACGATGAGAATGGCTAAACTTTGTAAAGTATGTTTGAATGAGTTTTGGTTGCCAGTATACTCACGAACTCAATTTATATACAATATCACTTGTCACATTGATATACCTAAATATTTTACCTGTGAAAAGTGTAGAATATTATTGAAGGAGGAACAGTTAGCAAAAGTTGAAAAGGAAAGAGCAAAGATTGTTGAGCAGATTCGTGAAGCTTATGAACAGCAACGTTATAAATCATTAACAGGGTTTGAATTTAAAGTTTTGATTAACACGCTAAAGAATAATAATTATAATACTACATTGAAATATTATGGCAATCAAGGTTCACATGGAGCCTTTATAAAAACCTTAGATAAATTAGATACCTTAAACCTTGTACAGATCAATCAAGAATCTATGAGCGAATGGTACAGAGAGATTCTTTTTGTCAAAGAAACTCAAGAAATTCTATCATCGATTTTGCCTTTTGATCCCAATAAAAAGGAAACGGTTTTGCCTGAAAATTTGGATAGTTCTGATGCCGATTTAAACTTTGCAAATGAATTGAAATTTTTCTTATACCCCAATCATGATAAATCATATTTGAGTCCTGATTTCAGCACGCTAATTGAAATCAAGGAGGATATAGTTTTAAAAAAAGGCACGACCTTCAGTGCAGGTGGCTGGATTAAGAAAAATGGACGTATAAACGTATCTATTGTCCCAACTAGCGAAATAGAAGCTAATACTAGAAGTATCTCAATGGAAAAAGTTCCTAAAGAGATAGGTGATTTGATGAATCTACATTTCTATAAGTTGAAATAGTAAATCGATTTAAAAATTAATTCCATATGCAGTCAGCAGTACAAATAATGAAAAAGCTATAAACTTAATTCATAGACATAAAAATTTAAAGATACGGAATAAATGTAGCCAGTGATTTAACTGAGTTGATTGATCTAGAATTAAATACATATGCTGATCTTGATAAATCTGTTGGCGAACTCGAAAGTTTAGCTCTAAAAGCTGTTGATTTGTATTTTTGGACTAGCGATGATTTAGACTATTTGAAACAATATATATGTAGAAAAAAGTCCTTTGTTTTGATATGAATTGACAAACATTCTAATTGGAATTAGCCATCTTCAATGGTATCAATAAGCCAAAGCTTTAGTTGAAATAATTGAATTAACTTTTCTATTAAACTGTCCTCATAAGAGAATGTCTCAAGATTTGATAAGCTCCTTAAATTGCTAGTATAAGTACAATTGCCAAGGTTACTCACAATAATGATGCAGTGCATCAATGGATTCCTTCATCTTCACATCTGAAGTTCTAGAATCTTATATTTCTTTTTGTAAAGAGGGTAGCAACTCCATCTGCTATTTATGCCGCTTTTTTGGTGACATATTTAATGACCGCTTCTAATTACTCGTGTGACACTCCATTCAATAGAGCTGATAAATTTTTCTAAGGATTTACAAGCTCGTAGCTTACGATTTTTATGAAAATATAGTCATCTTCAACTTCAGCAGATTGAATTTAAAAAGGTTGTCTAGTTCGATTGAAGAAATTTATTTGCCGTAAGAAAATTTTTGATTCTTGATTGAAACTCGCTTTTGGCAAATGTTAGTACTAAAATCAATATACAACTCTCCATCGAACATAAAACGATCTAAGAAAGCACATATTAATTACAAGCTTTTTCGGATTGGCTATTCTGTAATCTTTTCAACATCAATAAAACAAGTTTCACACGTACTCATCGACAATGATTACCTCTTCAAACTAAAATGCCCTTTAAAACTAGAACCATCCGACGTTTGATATTCAAACCAATAGTCACTGGACGGTAAAGGCTCACCATTAAACATTCCATCCCAACCTTGATCAGAAGCTGTTAAGCTACCTAGTAATTTACCGTAGCGGTCATAAATAAACACTTGGGAAGAAGGATCTGCAGCGGCATTTTCAATATGCCAGGTATCATTAAATCCGTCGCCATTGGGCGTAAAGAATCTAGGATAATCAAGAATGATGACCATCTCTGTAGAGACACCGCAACCTGATATATCTCTTACAGTTACCTCATAAGTTCCAGCGTCCAGCCCTTCAAAAACATTCGGTCGCTGAAAGCTAAATCCATCAATGGAATATTCAAAGCTGCCTTGCGAACTCAAAACGACCTCTATTGAATTACTGTTTTGGGAAAAGTCCTGAACATCGATCCGCTCGATTTCTGGAACGATGGAAGGTACTACGGTAAATTCCCTAAAGGTTTCGCATATAACCGAGTCGTATTCATTATAAACGGTAACCGAATAACTTCCTGGTTCAGTAATACTAACAAGATTAGTCGTCGACCCTGTGGACCATTCGATACGATCATAGGTACCGTCCAATTCGATTTCTAAACTATTGAGGTTATTACATAATGGATATTCAGTTTCTAGGTCTAGAATGGGCCTAGCAACAAGCTCCACTTGAAATGACGTGGTATCATAACAATCCTCTAAAAGAAAGTTTTCCGTGCGTACAAACACCTCTATTGATTGATCGGTCTCCAATAGGCCAGCAGCTATTTCATTGATACCAGCTTCTGCATCAGTGAGACTCAAATGGTAGGATACGACCACATCCACTTGAGACTGTCCATTTAATACGGAATCCGTTTGGACATTTAGATCTACGGTAACTGGACCTCCATTTTGATTTTCACAGACCTCTAGTTCACCAGGTGAGTTGGCCACGGGCATTCTATAAACTCCCAAGCTAAACGAGGTGACCTCATAACAAGTCTCATTAGCTACATTACTGATGCGGGCAAATACTTCCGTATTGCCATTATTGATGGTATAATCTGTGGTGATGGTATTAACCTGAGTCATAGCATCTACGGCCGATTCAAAATATTCTATGGTAAATACCGCAACAGGCTGGGTTCCTAATATGATAGCATCAAACTCGGTCAGGTCAAAGTCATTAGTCAAAGGCACACTTGGATCCAGACACAAAAACACATCATCCACAGTGTTGGCGATGGGCTGATTATCAACAATTAAATCAAAAGAAATTTCTGTAAAGCAACTGGACTCATCTGCTGCGCTCAATCGCGCTGTAATTTGTTCTCCTGCAGATGTAATGGTTTTTGCACTAGATAGTGTAAGCGGTGAGCCATCGGTTTTAAAATAGCTGATCTCCGCATCTGCCTGGCCATTGATGATGTCTTGTTCAATTTGTGTAAGGTCAAACTCATATAATCCATCCTGATCGCTGTCACAAGCTCTTAAATCATCTACTGGTTGCGCTTGCGGTGCGGTTCTAACATTGAATTCTAACGGAATCTCAACAAAGCAAGTAGCTGTGTTTCCTGCAGTCACATTGGTTTCTACCCTAGCAGTCAGGGTTTGAGAACTAGTAACAAATGGATTAGGCAATGGCGAGGATAGGGTTGTACCGTTTTGATCGGTGTATGTGATGGAAAACGCCGGATCATTGCCTGTCAATTGGTTTTCTAGATCTGAGGTATCAAACTCGTATAAACCATCGTCATCCGTATCACATTGATCTGGTATTGTAATCGTGACGAGTTCAGGTTGCCGCGTCACATTCAGTGTGATATGATGACCTAAGCCCAAACAGTCATTATCAATCTCGCTATCCACTCGCACGTAGATTTCTTGTTGGTCTCTATAATCTATGTTCTGATAGTTGGACACATCAACAATCGCATTCAGTTCACGTAGGGCGTCATTCTCATTCCTATAAAACCGAATCACCAACTGCTGTCCAGATGGGAACTGATTTTCAATTTCTGGAACAACGCTACTAAAATCAAATGTCGCAACTCCATCGGTGATATCAGGTCCATCATCGCAGACGTAAAATTCCCTTATGAAAGAATCGGGAATCTGTGTGGTGGTAACGGTCAGCTGTATTTCGGCAGTACGATAACAGCCGGCTTGATTTTCTACTCGTACGAAAACTAGATCGCTACTAACCGTTTGATTGGTATAATCGGTTGGATCGGTTATCGGGTTGATTCGTAGTTCTGCATCAGCAAGGGAATTGTAAAATGTAAAAACCTCGTTGCTCGCATTGCTCGAAATCTCTTCTTTGGTTTCCTCGAGGTTAAAAACACTAAAACCATCCTGGTCGTCATCACATTGCTCGAGACTGATGACAGAATTTACAGTAGGCAGTTCCTCGACCTGGAGGCTAAAAGAACCAACCGTCTGGCAATCGGTATTGTTTGGATTGGAAGCGGTAAAATAAATCTGTTGGGACCTTGTTAGATTATCATAATTCGCAGGATCTGCAATGGGAGTAGCAAGGCCACTATCTTCAAAATAAGCGATATCATAAACGGTGTTGGAACTATTGGCCAAATAGCTATTCTCATTAGCTGTAAGATCAAATAAAATCCTTCCGTCTGCATCGGTTCCCACACTCGTATTATCGCAAAAAACGAGATTAGGAATATTTCCAGCTAGAACAGCGCTTTCAAATACTTGTATGTTCGCTTTCGCGAAAGCGGCACAATCATCATTATCACTGTTGGTAACCTGGGCAATAATTTCTTGAGCGGTAAACGCGTTGCTATTGATATAGGCGGTTGGATCTTGAATAGGTGTGTTATTATCCAAGTCCGTCTGAGACGCAAAATAGGTCACGTTGAATTGTACGGGATCCTGACTGCCTAAAAGAACACTATTCCATTGAGTGAGATCAAATGCCGTAAATCCATCATTGTCATCATCGCAAATGGCTATATCCTCAATTGAGTTGGCAACAGGCTGCTCGAAGATTTCGATCTCTTGGGTTTCTGTAAAGGTTTCAGGACCTATAGTGATTACCGCAGTTACCATGTAAGTTCCAGATGCTGTATATCTATAGGTGGGTTCAATTTCATTTGAGGAACCGCCATCCCCAAAATCCCATTCAATAGAATCCACGGTATCACTGGTAGTCAAACCAAAGGTGGTTTCATCTCCCAAACAAACATTTTCAAAAGCAATAGTTGATGAAAAATAGGACTGGATAAAAGGTGGAAGCCCATAAAGCGGAATACCACCTTCCAAAACAACTCCTTTTGTTTGGTAATCTGAGTCGAGTCCTAAAACATTCGGTTTATTGATGACGCCTAAGTATTCTCGCTCAAACTGGCCTACATAGATTTTTCCATTGGGTCCTAGCTGAAGCCCAGTGTATGGTGTGTCAAAGAAAAAGGGCCTTTCTGGTCTAAATTCAATTGGCGGACTTCCAAATAAATCGACTTGTGATTCTAGTATGGTTGATTTATCATGAATGCTTATATCCAACTGGTATAATCCATGAAGAGGATCTGAAAGATATAGAACACTACTGTCTGGAGAAAACTCAACGCCATAGGGCAATACTCGATCAAAAACGGTAGTCCTTAAATCAGACCCTATAATTCTTAATGGGTCAGATACTTTTCCTGATGCATTATCAAAACGAAAAATCTCTACCAATCCTCCAGGAAAACCATCCTCGCTATGTATAGCAACCAGTTTAGAGCCGTCTGGAGACACTTTCATATATCCGATCACCTCAAAACGGGACATGGGTGCATAACCAATAGGTGTTATTACAGGGGTCTCCTGTAAACCTTCATCAGTCACTAGATAGCTGTAAAACTCATTAGTAAGGTGTTTATGGGTAATGACCCATATATCACGATTGTTGGCATGACTAACTGCGGTTATTTTCTCAGTTGATGGTGTATGAAGCAATATATTCTTATCTGATGTCACATCGCCTAGACCACCATTAAGTCGCATATCGATGATACTGTATCGCAAACCGTTTTCTTCTCCAAAATCATCTACAGTAAAAATATAGAACAAGTCCTCCTTACCTGGGTAGGGAACAATGATTCCAGATTGTGTAGTAGATATATCACCTAGCAAGCCACTTCCATTAGGCATGACATTGTGGTTGCGATCCCAAACTTCCATCCCATTAGAATAGAACATAAGATTACCATCGCGGTCAGAAATAGCGGAACAACCTTCCAGAGAAAACATCTGACTGTCCGTCAACGCTACAGGTTCCCCTTGATTAAAGGTAATGCCAGCCTTATCTCCAAAATACCAGTTGTTGGCTTGTTGTTGGGCATATACTTGATAACACAAACACAATGCTAAAGTAATTATTGAAGTTTTGATAATTAAATGGATTACATATTTTAAAACAGACCATCATTAAATTGACAAATAAATGCTTAGAAACACGAATGCATAAAATGCTAAACTTACAACATAATTGCAATGGCTATCAGACAGATCAGCAAAATTTATAGTCCGAAAAAAAATAACCTCCGTATTGTTTGACCCACATAAATCGCCGATAAGTCCCGTATAAACTGAAATATCAGATCAAACATATTTTACCAGTAAATAATTTTTTTTGGCTATTATTTTATTATCCTTGACACAGCCCTAGACCTCCGCTTATTTTTAATGACATTAGCTTTTAAAGGAGTAATTAGATTGATAGTATAAACTTTGCCAAACCCTGCTGTACCTATTGAATGGCAATTAATGTCAACTCATTTATGATTTATAAACCAGAGTGCTAGTCATATTTTAGGCTGCTACCTAAATCCAGTTATAAGCTTGTATGGTATGTCACTGACGGTTAGATGAAGAGAAACCTTTGGCTTGAATCCTCATTTTATTTTTTAGCAAATAAGGGACTATTTCTACACCTAAAATATCTTTATTCAGTGCTTTCTATACAGAGTTGTAATTTTGTATTCCTCAACATAAATACTCATAACCCGTTTATTTATTTCTTGACCAAATAGTAAATATAACTTCAAATTGATCAATAATCATTTCCATTATAACACTCCTATAATTTTCTCAATCTAGTTCGTTAAACACTTTTAAAATTTTTAAAGAATCCGTGTAGAATTCAACACCTCCTGATGAAGCAAATGGAACTTCATAATAAAATATATAAATTGAATCAAGCTCTGAATTATAATCTAAATTGGAATGATTTTTAACCGTCCTAATCTTCATTGGATCACCCATTATATTGATCGCATCACTAAAATTCATTCCTATTTTCAACCTGAAAGAATTTTCTATATTTTGATCTAATCTTTTATTTCTTTTACAATTAGTAATAGAAAATAAAAAAAAAAATAAGAAAAAAAAATAGTTCTCATAACCTGTTTCTATTAGTCAAATAAAAGTTAAAGTTATCAATAAAGTTTACATTATTGAGTGCTTGGTGTAAAAACACTGCACGTTTAATTCCGTTGTATTTAATCGATTCTGATCGTATTAAGTCGAAAAAACCTTCTCCAACTTTATTTGAATAAAAATCCTGTTCTTGAAATGCCGAATCATTAAATCCAAAAATGGCTTGTCCTACTTCAGTTAAAAAACCAGTCTCCTGTCCATATGCTCCAATTACTAGAGCATGACGCATATCAATTACTTTATTTTTTATTATAGGATCTAGGACATAGCGATAGTCTAGATCAGGGCCACCCCTTTCTGTTATAATTTTTCCAGAAGGTCGCTCATTAGCTAATTCTGAAAAAGATTTCCCTTGATTAATCTGTTTAAATTCCTTCCATGTAACAGATTCCTTGTAGTTCTTCATTCCTGATCCCAGAATATTTTCTATCTGTTGAAAATACCAATCACTTCCACCATTGTCAAAAGCAGTTTCTAAGTTTCCAAATTCTTCTTTTGATACAAATAATGTACCAGTTTTTCCATCATTAATTGTTCCTAGATCATTTCCCGTATTAATGTCAACGTAATCTGTGAGAAACTTCGCTCCATCAGGATCTATTCCATTCAACGGGTTATTCCCCATCCCAAGATAAGGAGAATTATATTGCTCAGCGGGATCGGTGGTCAGCCACCTACCTATACGCCCGTCCCATAGCCTAAGCTGGAAGGCCTCCTTGCCAGTCTCTGGATCCTTCTCCTGCCCCTGGTAGGCATAGCGGTAGTCGCCAATGGTGTTTCTCGCGGGCATCGGCATCCCAAAGGGGTAATAGTCCGTAGCGCTGGTAATGGCGGCATCCAGATCCTGCTTGAGGCTAAAGTTGTCGATGTATACCGTCGTGGGCTGTCCGTTGTCGATACTGCCACTCTTCTCAAAAGTAATGTGTACCCTGTTGTCACTGCCGGCCGTGGGCTGGTGGGTCACTTCAAAGCGTCCATCACGATCCAGTAGCGTATAGGTACGCTCCTGCCAGGGCTCTAGGCTACCATTCTTGTATTCCCAGATCATCATATAGGTAGCCTCTTGGTTGCCCCTATCAAAATCAAAAGAGACCGTAAAGGGCTTGGATGGATCAATATCAAAATCATGGGCACTGTAGTTCCACCGGTTGGTGATGGTGAGGTTGAGCCTGCCGCCATCGTTGGAAACACTGACTACCGGCGGGCCTTCTCCCCATCCTTCCGTGTCATACTCAAAGTCCTGGGTATCGTTTGCGGCTACACTGGTCGGCGAGCGGCGCACCACGGCTCTTACGTTGCCCAGGTGGTCAGTCAGCTGGTAGTGGGATGAGGCATCAGCCTTCCTATATATTCCCACGCGCCCACTGCCGTAGATAGGGTACTCCTTGGGTGTTCCATCCACGTAGATGGCCATCGGGCTGCCGCTGGCATCCCTGACGTACCACGTCCTTGTCTGTGCCACACCATTTTGAAAATGCTTGGTCTTCCATAGTCGGTGTCCACGGTCGTCATAGCCAAAGGTTACTGCTGGCAGGTTCGTAATTAGGTTGGTGATCTGCGTGACCAGCCCACTGGCGTTGTAGACATACCCTATCTTGTCCTGAAGGTTCTTGGTCAGCTGGCCTATGGAGTTGTAGTTGTAGTTGTTCACCGGTTGGCTGGCAAGATCGCCAACACCCCTATTACCCGCAGCATCCGCTACCCTATCCAGCTGGTTGGGCTTTCCAGTCTTATAGCTGTAGGTCAGGTTGTCCATGACATTGCTGCCGGATACCGTATTCTTGTTTCTCCTAAGACTCTGTATATTCCCATTGGCATCATAGGTAAGATTGTCCACCTTGTAGTCCGTCGCTGCTGCTCCAGCACTGTTGTATGTGGCCGACTCCAACCAGTTGTTGCGGTTGTAGCGGTAGCCGTATCTGGCCATGGGACGATTGCCCGTAGCGGTATTCCAGGCGATTCCCTTGATGTTCCCGTTGAACTGCTCCGCTCCGGAGCTGCCAAGTTGGGAGGAGAACGATCCCGATCTTAAATAATCGCTCGAGTTATAGTCGATACTCATCCCAAAGAAGTCGTTGGAATCGCCTCCAGGATCACTCGTACTGTTGAGTCCCGGGTGGTTGATCGACTTGAGCTGACCGTTCAGGTTATACACATAGTCGATCCCCTGCAGGCCGCCTCCGATCTCTGTGCGCTTCAGGGCGCCCGTCTCATAGTAGTCATAGAGCGCGTGCTCGGTAAAATTGACCCCATCCGTAGAGGTCTCCACCCGTGTCAGGCTGTAATCAATCGGGTGGTAGCTGTAACGGTGGATGAAGCGTTCGCTGGGTTGATGCTTCTGATAGTCCACCATGTTCACGCTTCCCGTAATGTCGTCGTAGGTATAGTCGATGGTCTTGAGCCCAAGACCCGGTATGTTCTGTAATATCCACTTCACGCGTCCATATACGTCGTAGCTGTAATAGGTGGTCGTATGGTCGTTGGAGCTCTTGGCCACATTACCGTCCAAAAAGGTGGGATTTCGGTAGTCTACATGAGCACCGATTCCCGCCAGCTCTCCAGCTGGAAGCTGGTCGTATACCGTGGCCTGCACTTCAATCTTGCTTCCAGAGGGAAGCGCGGTAGTATCTGGATCAGCTGTAGCAAAACGGCTGCTATTGATCACACCGCTCTCCACGGGCCTTCCCAACAGATCGTAATTCGTGTAGGAGAACTGGTTTACTGCCGCCTGCTTGCTGTTCTGCGAATAGCGTATCTGACCGTCTTCCCTATACTTGAAGTTCGAGGTGCCCTCGTCGGGACTGGTGGTCGATATAAGTTGGCCCATGGTGTCGTAGGTGTAGGTCGTCTCCAACCGGTCCAATGGCTGGGTGCTCTTGGTCAGCCTACCTATCTTGTCGTAGTAGTTCAGGCTGTAATCGTAATAGTTCTCCTTGTAGGTCACGCTTACCGTGCCCGTACCTACATTGGAGGCCTCGACCCGATAAAAACCATTGGGCAAGGAGGTCGTACTTATTGTCACCTGCTCTTCGGTAATCAGGTCAAAAACCCTGATCTGTACCCCTGGACCTTTGTTTACGGTAAATCCCGTGATGTTCTGTGGCACATGGATGTCCACAAAACCTTGTTCCCCAATTACTACCGTCGTGTTTCTAATAGTACCCAAACCACTTCTCGCAGCGGCCAAGGTCCTACCATCCGTGTCGGTAAAGACCACGCTCTCCTCACCGTGGACGTCTCGGCTCACCGTCTTGAGGATCTTCATGCCCTGCGAGGTGTTGTAGCTTGGATCACCAAAGGCTCCTTGCTGGGCTAGTTCTGCGCCCGCCTTCATCGTAAAGCTATATCCGTTCTTCCACTTACCACCCGTCTTGTTACCGCCCAGTACTCTTAGGGCTTTGCCCGGATTGAGTTTACTGTAAACCGTCCTACTAAAAGGGTAGTCCGTGATGTCCTGATAGGCCTCATTAGTGTTGTTTCCGCTATAATACCAGCCCAGTGAGAGCCCTTGCTCCCCAACGGGCTGCGGATTCTCGGGATCTGTCTCGAAGTCTGCCATATCATACTGCTCACCATTAGACTTTTTGATGAACCCTTCCTTGTACAAAAAGGTCTCCTCCCCATAGGCGGGTGCTCCCAGTGTCTGTAGTGCTGGACGTCCCTGACTGTCATATAAGGTCTGCGTTGCCCAAGTGGTATTGGTCTTGAAATCTAAAGTTAAGTTCTGTACAGGTTTCCCTAGATCGTCAAAATAGGACTTGGTCTTCCCAATGGGAAGCTCCGTGACATCATAGGTAGTCGTCTTGATCGTGTTCCAGGGCTCCTCGCCCACATCGCCTACGGGACAGCCCTGATTATCGGACTCTCCCGTATAGTTGGGACAGGAATCGTCGGCATTCAATACCCAATAGTTGTCATTGGGTGGGTTACAGGAGGTAACCGATATACTGGGATCACCCAGACCGTCCTGGTCGTAGTCTCTGTACCAAGTGTAGATAAAATTATCGCCGTCGCTGTCATTGCAATCATCAGCGTTATCTACATAACCTAGTGGAGGCGTACATGTAGGAGACGACGTTGGTGTCAAAAAATCCCCCTTGCCATCATCATCCGTATCGGCATACCAGATCCTTGGACCAGTGACGCTAGCAAGGTTGTCATTGCAGTCATTGTTGGTTAATGACCAATTGGGACCTGGTTGCATACAAGAGCGCTGGGAAAGCCCGCCAGAGCCCCCTACACCATCTTCATCATTGTCGTAGTACCACGTCTGTGCAATGCCTAATGTATTATTATTATCATCACAGTCTAGATTGTTGGTCACATAGCCACTATAGGTTTGGTTTGCACACAAGCGCAAAGGAATCATATCCTGACGATCTCCGTACCCATCACCATCGGCATCACGATAGTGATCAGCCATCTCCCAGCTCTCGCAGTCCCCCAGACCTCCTCCACCGCCAAATCCTGGATCTAAGATCGGTATTTGGGAGTATCCCAGCGTGCAGCTCAGTAGCAACACAAAAAAGAGGTAGTGGTTATTTTTGCTTTTCATGGTGTCGGTTTTTTGGTTGGCTCCGTATTGATTCATACGGGTCATTAATACTTATCGTTATTATGTTATGACATTTTATAAATCAGTTTATACTCATTTCTAATTAAACCTATCTACAGGGGATTCAAAACCAGGATTACTAGGATCGCCTCCATCAGGTATTAACACTGGACCGCCACCTCCTGGGTCTGTTGGGGGGCAGCCATCATTGTTGAAGTAGCTGCCCGACCACTCTTTGGTTACTCCTGTATCTACATTACGGATCGCTACCTTATAGAAGGTACTCTTGCAGGACTGGATGTTGAGCTGCAGGCACAAATCGGTCGTCCAGTTGCCGTAAACTAGATTAGAAGGATTACTGCTCTGAGCCCACTTGTACTGGTAGTTAGCAGTCTGTCCGCCACCGGTTAGAGGGGCTTCAACGCAGGCGTTGACTATACCTGACGGCTCTTTGACAGCCCTCAAAGGATTTCTCGGTGCTGGAGGACCCGTAAAGGTCATGCTGGCCTTGTAGCGGTAGTCCATCTCCTTGGCCAGCTTGAAGCCTCCAGCAACGGTACCATTGTCCGCCGTCTCCACATAGGTCCGCACCAGTCTTCCCGCATCATCATACTCATAGTGCGTCGCCATGTTATTCGCTCCCAAGATATAGCTCAGCTCTCCCCATTCGTTATACACATAGCTGCTCATGCTGGACCCCACCGGGTGCAGGCGGAAGTCGTCAAAATAGACCGTACCACTGGCCGATCTGACAAAAACCTCTGTCTGCCCTGAAAGATCAAAGTAGTGGTTCAGCTGTACCCAATCTCCTGCAAAGACCTTTTCTCCACTGAACTGGGTCAAGTTGCCACCCACGGATATACGTGCGTTCCCATGATTAGCCTTATGGGCCCAAACAGAGACACGGAAGCGCTTACTGGATTCAGTAGCCTTGAGTACCGGTCTCGGGTAACTCCGAAAGTTTTTGCTTCCCGTTCCCGCATTCTCCGAATACTTGCCCGTGTGCGCCTGGGCATCCTGGTGGTACCAGATATTCATATGACCGCCTACAAGGCCATTCGCCTCATCCTCGGCACCCGAGTAGTACTGCTCCGTATAGGCCGCATTGACCGTTGAGATCACCTTCTCGTAATTTTTATCGTACTTCGTCGAGGCATGGTTGCCATTAATGTCCCTGGCCTCCAATGGTGCCGAAAAATGGTTGTAAAGGGTCGTCTCCGAGGCCAGCTTCCAGTTGGAACCAGCCCCATGGGTGATCGCATGCACCGTATTGCCCTTACCATCGGTGGTATAGCCACCTAGTCCCCAGTTGAACCCGTCGTACTCTCCGGTAAAGTTCACGTAAGTTCCATAAGCATCATCTGTATCATCTGTGTTCAGTTGTCCGTCCCAGACATAACTCTTGTGCTTCCTCCAGATCTTCTGAGCAGGATCCGTAGGCTGCTCATAGCTCGCATTGGGGTTACTTACAGGATACCTCCAATTATTGTTCCAGGTCGTGATATCCGCAGAGGTCAGCTTCCACGTACCGCCCACATCCAGATACGTCTTGCTCATCGCCTGCTGGCTCAACATATTCTTGTTCGTGATATCATCCACCTTGCTACCCATACCATAACCGCCCACCGGGTTATACTCAGCTATCTTATACGCAGGTACAGACTCCGTCTTGAACCTATTGCCACGGCTGTCTACAGTCTCCGTCTCTAATACTAAACCAGTGTTAAAGTCATATTTTGTGTTATAGGATAAACTACTGTAATTATTTGTAGAACTTTCAATAGACTTTAGCTTGGAAGGAATCCGGGTTTTTGAGGTGATTCCCAAGTAAAAATTAGCAAACTTTGTACCTGAATTGGGGGATTGAACTTCAGATATATCAATACTGTAGGAATTAAAAGATTCCTTACTTAATCCAATTTCGTTAACATCAACCCCATAGTTATAAATAGATTTTTCTAGTATTTGATTTTCACTATTGATTGAAGATTGCTCCAGTAATGAACCTAACATATGAAAATTGTCGAAAATTTCCAATTTGGACGTATAAACCTGATTCGGACTAGTGTCATAATTTGGAATATTGGGAACAGAATAATTGTTATCATAATTTATTGTTAGAAAACCCTCAATTTCTTCTAAGGCATAGCCTGGAGTCGATCTGCTTGCGGGAACTGATTGACCTATTTTATAATCTAGAGGCTTGAATGTGTTGAACTTATAAGCCATTTTGTTTAAAAAATCATTGTTAGAAGCAATTTGACTAACCTCAACATTCTTATAGATAACACCTGGCCCTGGAACTAAACTAGCGAAACTTGGGAATCTTAAGTAAGGGGTATAAGTTGTAACACCAGAACTAACTTCAGTTCCTGGAAAATTGTAATCAAAAAGAGTACTTATTCTATCGGTTCCATTTATAATATTGATACTTTTCACGCGCAAGCCTCCACGAGAATCGTTGCACTTTCCAATTTGTTGATTCGTGTTACAATCGGGAATAATTAAATCAACTACATATCCTGAACTACCATTACGATATACATTATTGTAAAAGTTGGTGTTATAATGACTATCTAATGTGATTGGTAAATCCACAACAATTTTACTTTCAGATCTATTTATAGATTTTAAACTTCCTGTTACATTCAAATCTGGATAGTTTGATTTTTTTAAAACCAAAGTAATTGATTGATTGATTTTCATACAAGAATAAAACTCATCGATTTCAATACATGGATTTGTATTTCGTATATCTAGCTCAACTTTACTTCCTGAATTTAAAAACTTTAACGATGTAGGGACGGGAGTCAGATCATTTATTTTATTTTCCGCAAATAAAATATTGTGAAAATCATCTCGTTCATATTCAATATCAACAATATCACCTAAAGGTGATTCGATTGTTCTCAAACTATATACTTTTGGGTCAGTCTTGTAAAATCCCCATAAATCATAATCCTTGTGATCATAAAGTCGATTTTCCGAATAGTAGCTAAAATGATATGGAGGAACCACAGAGGTCGTATTCTTACTTAGAGTGGTAAGTTTTTCAAGTGTAAGTTTGGCTGTTGATTGATCCACTCTTCTAGCTAGAGAATAATCATAGTTAAATAAAAAGCCTTTTAACATATGATTGCTCTCGAAGTTGGCTGGCATATTTTTGCTTAAATAAACATTGTTTTCGATTGTTCCCGATTTCCAATTACGGTCATGGTTTATTTTATGGTAAGTTCCAAGATGTTGCCCCGCTGCATTAAATCTTTCACTATAAGTATTGATTTTAACGTAATTATCAACTGAATTAATCGGTTCCATAATGTGGTTCAACGCAACTAAGCTTGCATGCTCGTTTTTAATTAATAATATCTTATCTAATTTCAAGGTTGGTACTGCGGTCAACAAAGTTTCTATATTGTACTCAATATCTTCAAAATAAATTCCCGTTGCAATTGATGCATCGTCGTCAACTAAAGTTTTGTTTACGTCATCATATGTTTCATTTCGTGAATCCGAAGCGCCAATATTATCTAGCCTTTTACTCTTAATAAATAAAGCAGAGTGGTCTCTCGTTACTATGGAATTTAGATAATATAATTCCTTGATACCTTGTATTTTAACAGCGTTCTTCCTTTCCTCATCAAATCTTTTTACAGTAGTTCTAGTGTACCTTTCTTTTACTGAAATTAATTCCTCGTATAAAAAACTATTACACCATTTTCCGTAATTAAAATTGACCCAATATCCGAAATCACCCTTATCTAAAATACCATTTCCATTAGCATCTATATAATCAGGCCCAGTTATTGAAGTTAATAACCAATGTGTTGCATACGGCTTAAGATTTTTAACTTCGGCAAACTCCTCGAATTCCCCTTTGTTTAAGTCATAAGATTTTCGGAAATATTCATAATGGTAAACAGGAAGGGAGTAATGGTAAGTTTTACCATCAACCGACGTTATTTTAAAAGCTCCAATTCCTTCTGGAGGATATTTCGGTTTCTGACTGGAATTCACGAGAGCGGAGCGATTAAAATTTGTAGCTTCAATGATTAGGCTACCATTATTTATTATCTGATCATTTGTATAAGATTCGATAAACTCTCCAGACCTTCTTCTTCCTTGATCGGACTCTCCGTTATTGAAATTGCTTACCGTTTCAATATGAGATGCAGGCATTGTATCTAAAATATCATTTAGACTATTATGAACCAACCAATCATCAGAAGAAACTTTTAAATAAGATGAGGCAAATTCGGTATTGTAAAAAAATAAATTTTTATTGGTATCTGAAAAACTTTTGGTGAAAGGAAGAGTTTGATAAGCATTATCCTTTCCGTATTGGTAACTAGTTTCTTGAACTCCGTTTAAGGCTCCAAATTCATAATATCTCGGCTGAATCGACATCATATTTCCCTGACCCGAAACCCTGTAATTATCGTAACTTAAGCTCTGAGGGTTCCCATAAACTATTTCTTCTGAGCTACTTTTGGTTCCACCAACTTTTGCGCCAGAAACATCCATAAACCGATCCTTAGAAGCTAAGTTGATATTTTGATTACTCCCGTTACTCAGAATCATTGCATCCTTACTATATAGTGATCCATAGAACGATCTTTCTTGATTGTCAAATAATGAAACCCGTGTTTTGGCATAGGTTAACTTCAATGTTAGAAATTTGTAAGGAATAATAATACTAAAGCCTTTTGACCTTACTGAATAATCATTTTTTTGGATTGAATTTGTAATTGACATACTTACACCAACTCCCCCAATTGCGGTACTTGTTCCATTACTACCAGTACTCAAAGATGATTCTGTGGAACTATGAGAAATTGACAATCTCAAGTAAGGTTTGTTGTTTAAGATATCATAACCCAAATTGGCACTTGCACCCAAACCACTGTTACCTAAAGATCCGCTTAAGGACATTAAGTTAATCCCTAAGGAGTTTTGACCAGCATATTGCCCGTAACCCACAGAATATCTTCCAAATTGACTACTCATAGATACCATTCCACCCATACCTTTACCATCTACAAATGTGTAATCAATAGCTGCTGAACCAAGGCCTTTAATTCCTGCACCGAGTCCAACTGTTATATTTTCAGTTTCACCCAAATCTGCATAGACAATGTTAATTTCCTTTCCTCCCTTCCAATCATCAGGCTTCCCATTTACCGATCTATTAATAGCACCTGGATTTATATTCCACCCCAAGCCTACCCAGCTTGCTTCCTGATCCATAGCTATTCCCGCGTGATAAGACAAAGCAATAGGGTAGCCTCCTTCCGGAGAGGGAACGTTCAGAAGAGGCAACACATAGGAGAGGTCACCTGTAACTAAATTGACCATATCAGTAGCATCTACTGGCTCAAAACTTGCCGCTTCCGGTGCATTGGGGCCCTGTGCCATCGCGGTTGTGGTCATCGTTGCTATTAATAGAATTGTCGCTAATACCTTTTGTAATACTCCTCTCATCTAAATGATAGTTTTGGTTGGTTCTTGATTTTTACGGTCTCCATCTTGAAGCGTACCTCGCCTGTATACAGGTCCAGGTCCTCCACCGTGAAGTTGATCTCTTCGGTTTTTTCTATGGCCTCTCGTGGATACACAAACATGATATCGGTCGAGCGACTCATCCCGTACATCCGTGGATAGATAAAGTCGGTCATCTCTATGGTATCCCTTTCCTTGGTGAACAGGTGTACCTTGTCTCCCATCCCGAAGGCAAGCTGATTGACCATTTCTCCGAAGCGGCTGCGGTCTCCCGCCATGCTACTCAATAGCTCCTTGTCATTGGCTGACATGCTTAGATTGAAATATAGGTATGCCCCATATTTGCTTCTTAGGGAGTCTACTTTTTTGGGGTCTTTGTTTTCTCCTAGCTCCTGCTCCACCAACAGGTCCGTGGGTCGGTAGCGTAGGGAAAAATCGTAGCCCTTGACGTTCTTGCTCTGCAAATAGCCATTCTGCTCATCACTGATATATTCCGCCATTGCCTCTGGTGTATCAAAGGTGTTCGAGGTGCAGCCCACTAGGTAGGTACACAGGGTTATCGATAAAAGGCGAAAGGTAGTTGTATTCATGCGTGCGACTATTCCGTCTTGCTTCCCTCAAAGTCAGCATTAAGACCGACCAAAACTTCTTCGGTCAGGTCGGCAGCCTCATCTGCATACATGATATTACCACTGCCACTGGCTCCTAAAATGATGCGATAGCCATTGTCCTTGCCGTACTGCTTTACATAGTCATTGATATCGTTGATCACCGTCTGGGTGGCCTTCTGGTCCTCTTCCTGGATCTGCTTCTGGACGGCCTGTTGGTAGCTGTTGATCTGCTGCTGTTTATTGCCCAATAGCTCTTGTTTGAGCTCCAGTTCCTTGGCACTCATGGAAGAGCGTTCTTTCTCATAGACCTTGAGCTCCTTCTGCCAGTCGGCTACCAAGCTGTCTACATTAGCATTTAGAGTCTTGGCCTTGGCCTCAAAATCGGCACGAACCACCTTGGTGCGCTTATAGCCATCAAGCAGCTTATTAACATCCACAAAGACTTGCTCGGATGTGCTGAAAGGGTAAAAAAAGGAGACAATGGAAAGAATCAGCGCCAAAATGGCGAGCGGTAAGGTAATCTTGTTCATAAAATTGGTTAGTGGTATAAACTCTTAAAAGTTGCCAATATCACTCACAATAATCTTTAAACAAAATTTTAAGAGGGAATTAATGATTTGTTAACATTGGAAAATCTTTAATCTTTTAGTCGATTTGAAATAGAACTTCCATACCTCAGATTTGAATAAAAATTAAAAAATCGTTAACATTGTCATCGATCTAATTAACTTTATCGCGGCGGAAAAATTCAAAAAATGAAGAAAAAATCCTTTTTAAAACAAATAGCCAAAAAAGTACCTGCAAACAATCTTCAAGAAGTGCTAATTGTTCTAGTCATTATAGGTATCCTGCTTTTACTAGCGTTGCCAAACTTAATGCCTCTCATTGCTAAGGCTAAAAGTATTGAGGCACAAAGTCAATTGAAATACATTTACAACTCTCAAACAACCCATAAGTATATGTATTCAAAGTACTCTTTTGATTTGAATGAGATCAATTTTGAAGCGCCCAAAACCATAAAAGAAAATGGTACCTCAAATTATAATTATGAATTAATTGAATCAACTGCAAATCATTTTCTGGCTAGAGCAACTGCAGTGACAGATTTTGATGGAGACGGAATTATGAATGTTTGGGAAATCAATGAGGATGGTGTACCAAGACAAATCGTCCCAGACTAGATGCTTTTTATAAAAGCATTAATCTTAATTGCTCTATTTGCTATCTTCCTCCAAGATATTCGGGACAGAGAAGTTTATTGGATACTTTTCCCTTTTGTAGCCTTACTTGCAGGAACTATATTTTTTTACAATACTACTTTTGATCATTTTTTGATTTCTATTACACTTAATCTCTTGCTCATTACGTCAATTCTTTGCGTGATATTTTTATATATCAAATTAAAAATGAGAACGTCAATTGATCAATCGCTTGGCCTCGGCGACGTACTTTCTCTATACGCTTTATGTTTTACATTTTCAACGGTTTCATTTATAATAATATTCGTAATTGGCTTGTTCCTTAGCCTACTGATGCATCTAATTTTACAAAAATCATCTAAATATGAAACGGTTCCCCTTGCCGGCAACTTATCTCTTATTTTTGGTTTGAGCTACCTAGCCTATTTTGCAAATCTTACACCATATAATTTTTCAATATGACTGATAGCTCATGGCGTATTGAGACCAATCTCAAGCAGGTGATTTCCAGTGATCAGGCAAATCACTACCGTATCATCCCTGATCACATTGATCATGAAACAATTGTTTTTAAAACAGATCAAACCAATAAAGATCTAGAGAGAGAATTGTCCGTCGTTTTGAATCAACCCATTAGACTCATAGATGAAGATTCTACCACTGTAGATAAATTTCTTAGCGTCAATTACCGGCAGGCCAGTGATAATGCCATTAAACAATTTCATTTCAATGATGATTTTGTGGAAAAAATAATTCAATCTGCTAGAAGTCTCGAAAGCAGTGATATTCATCTCGAGCCTTATGAAAATAGATGCAGAATTAGATTTAGAATTGATGGTAAACTAAATGAACAATACATAGTAGACGTCAAAGAGTTTCCGATTATCATTAACAAACTTAAGATCAGAGCAGGACTGGATATTTCTGAAAAACGTCTTCCACAGGATGGAAGAATCACTATGAAACTTTATAGTAATGAGTTTGATATAAGAGTTTCTTCGTTACCAACACTTTATGGAGAAAAAATGGTTTTGAGGATTCTTAAAAAGGATGTGGATGATGTCTCTATTGATTCCTTGGGCTTCGGTGAAAATCAGTTGGTGCTTTACAAAGAGGCCATAAGAAAGCCCAATGGGATCGTACTGATTTCTGGACCTACAGGATCTGGAAAAACCACGACTTTGTACGCAACTCTAAAATTGTTAAACACGGGTCAGAATAATATTCTTACCATTGAGGACCCCATAGAATATACTCTAGCAGGTGTTAATCAGGTTCAACTAAAAGAAAATATAGGTTTAGATTTTAGCAGTACTATGAGAACATTTCTGAGACAAGATCCGGATATTATAATGGTTGGTGAAATTCGAGATCGTGAAACAGCAAATATGGCCATCAGGGCAGCATTAACTGGACACTTGGTACTTTCTACAATACACACAAATGACTCTTGGGCAACTATTTCCCGTTTAATTGATATGGGGGTTCCTGCTTTTTTAATTGCTAGCGTTCTCAACATAAGTGTGGCTCAAAGGCTCGTACGAAAATTATGTCCCTACTGCTGCAGAAAAATGCCTATTGAAGCCAATCTATTCCCAAAGAGTTTTGAAATACCTAAAGATCTGATCATTCATTACACAGCTCAGGGCTGTGACAGATGTCACCATACCGGATACACGGGAAGACAAGCTCTATATGAAGTTCTTGCTGTTTCAAAAGAGTTGACCGAAAAAATAAAATTGAATGAGCTTAACATACTTCAATATCTTGAGAAAAACTCTATTCCGACGTTAAAGGAAAATGCTGTTCGTTTGATTAAAAACGGAGTCACGTCGATTGAAGAAGCATATCCATTATTAATTGATTAGCGAGTCATGAAAGAAAGGTTTTTCTTAGTAATACTATTTATAAGTGCTTTTGGGTATTCTCAAGTTGAAAACATTGATAGAATAAATGCCATCGAGCAAAAATTAATCGCACTATCCTCGGAGGTTCCAGGACTTAATGAAAAAGTTAAAACCGATTTTGCAGTTAGGAATGTTTCGTTGGATAACTTTCTGCTGGCAGTAGCTGAAATAAACAATATCAACATCAATGTTTCCCAAGAACTAAGCAATTTATTTATAATCAACAATTTTAATGATGTAAATGCTTTGGACTTGATCGTATTTCTAAGTAAAGAGTACAGTCTAGATATTGATATTACCGGTAATATTTTATCAATATCTAAATATCAACCACCACAAGCGGTCATTGAAGAACGAATTATTCCTGTTAAATACGAACCTTTAGATAATACCATTTCTGTAGATGCTCAAAATGATGAATTATATAAAGTGTTTAAAACCATTACCGAAGTTAGCGGTAGAAACCTAGTTTTTGAACCAGCACTGCAAAACAAAAAGATAACAGTTTTTATCAATAATACTCCATTTGAGAACGCGATGAAACAGATTGCCATCGCAAATAATTTATTTGTAGAGAAGTCAGAAGATGGATTTTATTTATTTAGAAATATAACGAGTAATGGGAATCCTGAATCAAACAATATCGCTTATGAAGGTAGAAACTATAGCACTACCTCAAACAAAAGCTTTGAAGTCTTAGACCCTGTAAGGAAAATAATTAAGGTGGACTTAGTAGATGCTAATGTTGAGCGCGTCATACTACAACTTACTGAGGCATTAAATCTAGATACATTTATCGCAAGCCCGTTAAGCGAGGCTGGTACTGTTACTTTTTCTAGAAAGTCTATATCATTTGATGATTTTCTAGTTAAAATATTTGAGCAAAAAATAGTCTCAAGTCAAAACTCTGTCAATAATAGTAACAATCCACAAGCAGAAAATAGTGAACTCTTCTACACGTTTAAGAAAGAAAATAATGTTTACTACTTCGGTTTCAACAACCAACTTTCTACTAGAGAGGTTGCGGTGGTTCAAATGCAGCACAGGTCGATAGAATTGTTGTCAGACCCTTCTGGTGGTAATACAAATAGCTTCAATCGAAATAATAGTTTTAGTAATGCTTTTGGAAATAATCCATCCAACAATTTCTCTAACACGGCACAAAATAGAAATCAAAATAACAGAAGTGCCATAAACTCTAACATAGGAGAAACTTTCGGCGAATATGCAAATAAAGCGGAAGCTATAATAAGCATACTTCCAGATGAAGTAAAGAAAGGATTAGATATAAAGGTAGATTATGAGTTAAATAGCTTTTATGTCAATGGCACCAGTTCTAAAATTAATGTGTTTAAAGAGTTCATTTCAAAAATTGACAAACCTGTACCAGTTGTTTTAATCGAAGTGATGATTTTGGAGGTAAATCAATCCTCGATTGTGGAAACTGGTGTTAGTTGGGGAATAAACGATGCACCTACTACTACACAAGGAAGAATTTTTCCAGAAACTGATTTAAATATAGGAGCCAGTACATTGAATAGGGTTATCGGCGGTTTTGATGGATTTGGCTCTTTTAACCTCGGTAAGGTGATTCCCAACTTTTTTGTAACAATCAAAGCAATGGAAAGTAATGGCAATTTAAAGATTCGATCCACTCCAAAGCTTTCTACACTTAATGGACACAGAGCTACTTTTTCAAATGGAAATACTTCGTATTATACGATTACGGAACAAGCGATAATAGGAGCAGATAACCCAGTCACGCAAACTGTGGTAAATTTTGTGCCTATTGATGCCGAACTAGGGATAACTATTAAACCCTTGGTTTCGGGTGATGGCCAAGTGACTCTTGATATTTCTGTAATTCAATCTACCTTTGGAACTAGAATCTCTCAAAATGCCCCACCAGACATTAGTTCCAGAGAGTTCAGCTCAATTATAAGAGTAAAGGATCAAGACATTGTTATTTTGGGAGGTCTAGAAGAGCAAAGCTCTAATAATTCAGGTAGCGGTGTTCCCTTTTTAGCAAGAATACCCGTTATAAAATGGCTATTTAGTCAGCGCGTTAGAGAAGGTAGAAAAGCTAAGCTTACCGTCTTGATAAAACCTACCATCATTAAATGATAATCACCAAATTATTAAATTATCATTTTTACCACAATACCTATAATGGTATTGAAGTAAGCTCTATTAATGGAACTGATTATTATTATTTCACATCATTAAAAAAAAGTAAAGGAGAAATAAAGATAGTAGATCAATTTGAAGTTAGCTGCCTAAAGGAGCTAGAGGAGAAAATCGATAAAAACATACAGGCAAACTTAGTTCTAACAACCTCAAATATTCTTTATAAAGTTAGCACGGTACAAGAAAATGAAGAAAATCAAGTTTTAAGGAGGTCCTTTCCAGATATAGATGTAAGCCAATTCAACTATGAAATATCTACTGACCAGCATCAGTTTCATTTGAATATTATCAGAAAGGATCAAATTGATAACATTCTTAATAAATTGAGAGATCATAAGGTTACAATTATCAATCTTTCAATTGGATTTCGATTCCTACAGAATATCATTCCGTTCATGAAAGGTCAAACTTACCATACGTCGAGGGGTATACTAAGTATTGATGAGGAAAAACAACTCAATTTGACTCGTGGGTCCTCGACAAGTGACAATACCTCTCATGATATCAACGGTATAAATGTGAGTGATGCTTACCTAATGTCCTTCGCAGCTGCTTTACAAAGTATTATTCAAAATCCAAGCATCACGTGTAATTTAGATCAGTTGAACGACGAGCTGAAGAGTCAATTTCAACGATTTCGATTACGTAAAAGTTTATTTTTAGGGATGACAGTTACTACCTTTTTAATTCTTCTGATCAATTTTGTTCTGTACAGTACCTATTTTGATCAAACTGAAAAATTAAAACAAAAGTCAATAGACCATAATATTGAAGAAATGCAAATGTCAAAGTTGACCTCCAGTGTTCAAGCAAAAGAAGTGTTGATGTCTCTTGCGATGTCCAATGGAAGTTCTCAAACTTCAAAGCTACTGTACACAGCGCTATTAGAACTACCTAAATCTATTGAACTTAATGAACTAGTATACCAACCGTTAACAAAGATGGTTAAACCTACAGAGCGCATCCTTTATGAAAATAATACAATGACTATCAAAGGTTTCAGTGGGAACAATATGGATTTTACACGTTGGTACTCATTTTTAGAAAACTTGGAAGAGGTAAGTCAGGTAGAAGTTATTCAATACGGTTCGCAAAACTTGGAACAATCTGAATTCACCATAAAGATTAGTATCCATGAAAAAATATAAAAAGGAAGTTCTCCTAGTCTTATATTTTGTAATCTTAGTTTGGGCATGCTATAGCCTTGCCATTAAAAAAACAATGGATAAAAAAAACGAACTGAATGTTTTAAAATTAAACACTCAAAAATATGAGCAGATAAAGAACAGTCTACTCATGCTCCGTAAGAGGGAAAAGGATTATGATGCTATACTGCTGGAAAACAACATTGATGTAGCCACAACACGTAAAGGCTTATTAGAGATTTTAAATGGGATTCAAGATTCTGTTGGAGTACGTTTAGTGGCCTATGAAAAACCTCATACGTTTGAGGAAAATAATATTCGCACGAAAACGTATAGATTTATAGTAGAAGGGAATTTTAATGATATTAATAAGACGATTTATCTATTGGAGCAAAACGTACTCGTTGGTAGAGTAAGACATTTAAACTTTAAGGTTGAGAAAAATTATAAGGAGAACAATAAATACTTACAGGCAGAAATATTTATTAGTTATTCTGAACAAACCTTTTAAACATGCCTTTTTTCAGTATCTCGCTTTCGCGAAAGCGAAACCCCTAAAAATGGATGTTGACATAGTAATGTGACCCCTATCTCGATATCATATCCGTTCAATGCTTAATCAATTTAACCAAGTACACTGCTCAACTGAAACATAGGCAAGTACATAGAGATCAATATAACTCCTACGATCAAGCCAATAATTACTATAATTACTGGTTCTAGTACAGTCGATAATAGTTTTGACTTATGCTCCACCTCTACATTGAATTGCTCATTGAGCTTTTTAAATACATACTCATTCTGGTTGGTCTCTTCCGCAACGCCTACCATGGCTATCATCTTGCTACTAAAAATTTTGTGGGAGCTCATGCTCTTACTGATGGATGTTCCTCTCATCACTTCTTTCTCAATAGCATCTAGTGCCTCCTTTAAAGGGTGAAAATCAATCATTTTTTTCACCAAGTTGATGCTATTTACAAAAGGTACCTTAGCTATGGTTAGAAGTGAAAAGGCTTGGGTGAACTGTGATAAGTAGATCGTTTTGATGAGCGCACCTATATAGGGTATCCTGAGCAGAGCATTGTGCATAAATTTTTTATACCATACCTGTTTCAATAAAAACTTATTGAAAAAAAGGAGTCCAACCAGCAGCACTAATATCCAAAATCCATAAGCTCCTACAATTTCAGAAACTTCAATGATAAAATTGGTGATCCAGGGTAATTCAAGATCCTGCTGCTCAAAAATATCTTGAAACATGGGTACCACAAATTGCAGCATGAATAACACCACTAGCACGGCGGTCGATAATATGATACATGGGTATATCAATGCACCTATAAGCTGACGTCTTTGATTGTTTTTTCTGGTGTAGAAATCTGCCAACTGTTGTGCCACCTGATGTAAGGTACCCGTCTCCTCTCCTATTTGAATGGAGTAATATTCATATTCCGTAAAACTTTTGATTGGTTGTATCGCGTTGGAAAAACTCTTACCCAAAACTATAGAGGCAACTATGTCATGCACTATTCTTTTGTGGCTTTCTTTTTTGAATGATGTTCCAATCAAATCAAGTGCTTGTTTAAGTTGAATGCCAGCATTCAGCAATACTCCTAGCTCCGTATAGAATTCTTCCTTAACCTTATTATTAAAAACAGCTCCAAACAAGGCGATTTCTCGCTTCCAGATAGAGACCTTTTGAGTTTCTTTCTTGGTTGCAGTTGCTGTCTGAATGTTCTCAATCTTGAAACCCATTAATTGATTTTTCTTGTTGGATCATTCACTTTAAAAACAAAGAATTGAGCCTTATTCAGGCTATCCATAACCACTCTAATGGCATCTATCTCTCCTGCCTCTCGTTTCTCTCCATCGTAAAAAAATACTTTTTCAGAAATGGGTATATTTAAAGTCTGTTCTCCCATTATAATCTTGGATTCTGAAAATTGATAGTTAAGTGAATCAAGTGGATTTTTAAAAGTTAATACATCAGTGTTCTTATCGTAGGTAATGTTGTTAAACCGATTAAAATCAAGTTCTATAAGGGAATTGAATTGGCCTACCTCTCTTTTCTTATCGTAATTGGCCTGTATGGCAGTCATATGGGATTGTACTAAACGTAACGTAGAAAATGCCAATCCCACAACAATGGTAGTAAGAATCATTACCACGATAAGTTCAGCTAGCGTATATGCTGGAATTCTAGAGGTTAGTTTCATATCTCTTTTTCGTTGTTGATTGACCTGTATCTACATTACTGCCTTGAAACAGAACCACTTTCAATTCGTTCTCTTCCCTTGAAATTATCTCGATGTTCCAATCGTCCAGGGTTTCGGAATACGGTAAATTTATTTTTTTATGAAGATAGGAATATTCTAATTCCGTTAGTCGAGCATCGACAAGAACCGTATCCCTTTTAATGGAGTTACTGAATAGATTGTTCAAAATAAGACTGGCCAAAATAAAAATCACTACAATGAGCACCGTGGCTACCATAGTTTCCATAATCGTGGATGCCTTTATCTTTTTTAATACAACCATTTGGCAACTCCTTTTGTTTTGTTTTCTTCTACTACCATTCCTATAAACTCTTTCGGTAAACCCGACCGATCAATGGTAGCATTCAAAAGATGGTTTTGATAGGTAGATCCAAATTTCTCCAGTACAAACTTGTCTGCATATATGGTTCCATTAACTGTACCTTCTAACTGTAGGTTTTGAGAACAGTAGATTTCTCCTATTACGATGGCGTCTTCACGAATCAAAACTTGTGGTACTAAGTTGTTGTTTTGTTTGAAACCGTAATAGACAATGCTTCCCGCAACTTTAGTGTTCTTTCCTATATCTATGTAATTTTTGAAGGGCTCATCAGTCCTGGCCAAGGCCTGACGGTCGTAAACCACCAAGCTGGATGGGTAATTCAATTGTACTTGTTCACCTACAGCTATCTTTGAACTCGCAAAACATTGCACCGTGCCCTTAAAACCATCTTCAATTATTATCTCTGGGGCAATTAAAATTATATCCTCTACCTTAGATGCTTTAGATAGTACAATTTTGCTCTCAGAATATAGAATTACATTTCCTATCAACTCATTGGACTTGACATAAACATCTTCAGAACTAACGAGAGTCATTAAAGGATCGTGAAACGAATTTTTATAATCGATACCAGCCTCAAACACCGTCACTTGGTCTCCAGAAATTGGAAATTTAGAATCACAATAATCAACAATGAGCTGAATGAACTCTGGGCTTAAATCTGGAATACCTGACGTTGTTTGTTGTTTCCCCTGGATCAAAACCGTATTGTTATAATATTGATTATTAACTGTGGTTGATTTGACCCCTTGTTTGGGCAAATACACATCACCTACTATTCTTGTATTACCGGCTACTGATAGCGGCAACCCAGTATCATTCATATACAAAACAACGGATTTGTTTCCTATTTGCTTGGCTCCGATTAGCGCAATTTTACTAAAAGCCTTGTTTTTGATCTGCGCGCTAGAGGTAACTTTTTCTAGAAGACCCCAGTTTTCTGTAGATACACCCAATTGGCTACCTGAAATATTATAAAAAGATTCATTACTAGATCTAGTAGTCTTTTCAAAATCCAGCAAACTTCTCGTGATTCCTTTATCGGTAAGCCGTATGACCTCTCCCGATAAAACGTCCTGAAAGGCCAGCTTTTGATGAATATCAATAAATAACACAAAAGAAGCCAATAAAGTTGCTATAAGAACAATGACAACTAATGTAAATTGTAAGGCACCGGCATTTACTTTATTGAGGAGTCTCATTATAAGAAATGGTTTTTGTTCGGTTCTTATAACGCACAATAATAGTTTTATCGTTTGCCTTAGTCAGTCGTACACTATCCACCTCTTGGTTAAGTTTAAGTAGATGTTGCTTGCCATTGATCTTCACTACATAAATACTGTTGGTAGTGCCTGGACGTTTTAATATACCATCATAAGATACTCGCGGGAAGGAATCGTAAGGATTATCACCTGCAGGAACCGTGGTGATTGAAGTGAATTTAGCTTTTGGCTGCTCCTTTTTATAAACGATTCCCAAGAAAGGATCCTTCGGTAAATCTTTAATACTAAACGTATCTCGTTTCTTTAAGGTCACTTCATTAAAAGCGGTTGTTGCAACTGATTCGATTGGCGGCGGTAAGTCGCCTTTCATTCCTTGAACCACTTTATAGATAATAATGCCCCAGATAATGGCTACGGCAGCGAGTAGAATATAAGTCTTTGTTTTATTGGACTTCAAAACTTGTCGTCGTATAATTCGTTATGTACCCAAAATTTTCTGCTCTTATCCTCCATTCATAGGCTCCTACCATCAGCTCTTGACTAAAACTAGTAGTAGTCAATGTAGTATCTAAAACCACTTGGCGAGCACTATTAAAATTAGGCTCAGCTATTTGAAGATTGTAGGAGTCCGCACCTTCCAGTTCATCCCAAGAAAAGGTGATGGAACCTTCCATCAAAACCGCATTTTCACTAGGGGCTAGAATTTCAACCCGTTCATCCTCTATATCCTCTACCTCAATGATATCATCACAACTTGCAAAAACAAAAAAAACGAGTAACCATTTAAGTCTATTCATAATCAAAAATCATAAAGATCCACCTTTTTAATCGCTTTACGCGCTTTCGAATACGTGTTTTCTGGGCAAGGGTGTCTAGCATCTGACAGGTCCACTATTTTTAAATCGCTTTCTCTTTCTCCTTGCCAACAAAAAAATGAAGCGGAAAAGGCAAAAACAACCGCATTATTAAATAATACAGTACTCGTTAATTTGGAGTCGGTATAAAGGTGCAACCCGTAGGAATCAATACCCATTTTATATAAAAAAACCTCTTCAGCCTTTTGTATGGATCTAGTTTCTTCATCGCTAAAAACTACCGCGATTTCATCCACTACTTTAGATTTGTGATTCAGTTTCAAATACGCAACGACATTGCTGTTCTCTTCTCCATTAATAGCCTCGATAAGATCTAGTTTATCCTGAATTGACAAATAGATATAATTCGAGATTGATTGTACGCTGTCTTTCAATGTGGAATCTTGAGAAACGATAGATTGATTTGCTACCGCATTCTTATAATTCTTAAAAGCTTTTTTGTTAAACTCTATTGAGAAGGCGCTTAGTTTGATCCTGTTTTTATAATTAGGCACAGTCCTGACATTAATTAGGTTTTTAGAAACGGTGCTTTCAAAATCTATAATGCCTCCTAAAGAGATTGGTTCTTCAATTACGGTTAGGGCTTTGTTTCCAACCGCAATGGTTTTACAACCATTTAACAGGATACAAAGTATAATAGCAATGGCTGGAAAAATATTCTTCATTCATTTAATTTCTATCGCTTTCGCGAAAGCAAAATAATCAAATACTTTATACTTATAAAGAGCTAATATGATTAAATCTATTTTATAAAGGTCGAAATGGTTATTATATGGATTTCTTAATTATTAACTATTAAATCACTGATTTGAAAGATAATGTATATCCGTACTCATTATATTAAAATCAAAAATTTGCCTATCAATATTTCTAATTACTAACCAAGCTTAAAGTTTATTAATTTTACAGTAAAAATCTAACCATACGCTATAAGTTCCACTCAGGAAAATGAAGGTCCGTTGCTCACCTTCCTCCAATTAATTACTTTGATCTAATTCGAATTGGAAGTGCTCCAGAAAGAATGCGTTGCAAATGCGTGTAACTTTTAAAACTATACCAATTCATTCAAAATGAAAATTATAAGTAATGGTAAAATGATAGAAACTATTATGTATAAGAATGCAAAAGCTTTAAATGTAAAAGTTATTGAAAGACTTTTTCCAAATATTATAGACTGCCTCCCTTTAATTTGATATAAATAAAAATTAAAAAAGATCATTATGGCTATTAAAATTAATAAGAACTTCGGTAAATGAGTTAAAGGTTGATTAATAATAAAATAGATAATTATAAAAGCTAGAAATAAATTCCATGCTTGACTAACTGATATCAAAATTATAGGTAGATACTGTGGAGTATCGTCAGAACCCTTTTTCAAATTATAGAGAAACAGGAATAAACGATCATAAAAATTAATAATAAATTTCATAATATTTGGTTTATCATTTACTTAACAACATTTGTGTTACATTATGAGCTCTGCCAAAGCCATGCCTCATTCCACGATCATAGTATGTTTTTGAATGAACTCCGAAAAGAGCTCTATTGTACCACTCTTGCTTCACTAAATAATTTCCACCAAGATAGTAAGCTCCTTCAAATACTATCGGTCCTAATATAGGAATAGCATTTGAAGCTAATGACAATGAAGCTTTGGTTCCTTCAGCAGCAGCTTCTGCATAATTCCCTTTGGCAGCGTTGTCTGCTGTACTATAAAAATCTAATGCTGCAAATGCTACTCCCCCAACTTTTATACCTAGCTTTAAATTACTCCTTTTTAGAATGAGATCCTTATATCCACTTTTATATACGTTTCCCATTGCAGAGCTCGGAGTGCTATTGGAAAAGTTGATGTTGTATTTTGGATCGATTCTACCTATTAAAAAATCACTTTTGGTTAAATCCTTCATCGAGTTTTGTAAAATATCTGATCCAATCCCTCCAAAAAGAGATATTTCACCTGTATAGTTTTGGGATCTCGAATCACCTATAACTGTTATTCCATTATCATTGAAATAACTTTCACTCCACCATACTCCTTGATTGTTCATGGTAAAGGTGTAGCCATTTTCAGTATGTGTAGTACCTACTTCAACTCCTTCAGGGTTGGGACATTTTATGCACCTTCCATCAGGATCAATCATCGAAATTGGGTTATTACCCATCCCTAGATAAGGGCTAAAAAACTCGCCCGCAGGATCGGTTGTCAGCCACCTACCGATACGTGAGTCCCAAAGTCTAGCCTCAAATGCCTCCTTGCCGGTCTCTGGATCCCTTTCCTGTCCCTGGTAGGCGTAGCGGTAGTCACCAATGATATTGTCCGTGTTAGGCATGGCCATCCCAAAGGGATAGTAGTCCGTGGCGCTGGTAATGGCGGCATCCAGATCCTGCTTGAGGCTAAAGTTGTCGATGTATACCGTCGTGGGCTGTCCGTTGTCGATACTGCCACTCTTCTCAAAAGTAATGTGTACCCTGTTGTCACTGCCGGCCGTGGGCTGGTGGGTCACTTCAAAGCGTCCATCACGATCCAGTAGCGTATAGGTACGCTCCTGCCAGGGCTCTAGGCTACCATTCTTGTATTCCCAGATCATCATATAGGTAGCCTCTTGGTTGCCCCTATCAAAATCAAAAGAGACCGTAAAGGGCTTGGATGGATCAATATCAAAATCATGGGCACTGTAGTTCCACCGGTTGGTGATGGTGAGGTTGAGCCTGCCGCCATCGTTGGAAACACTGACTACCGGCGGGCCTTCTCCCCATCCTTCCGTGTCATACTCAAAGTCCTGGGTATCGTTTGCGGCTACACTGGTCGGCGAGCGGCGCACCACGGCTCTTACGTTGCCCAGGTGGTCAGTCAGCTGGTAGTGGGATGAGGCATCAGCCTTCCTATATATTCCCACGCGCCCACTGCCGTAGATAGGGTACTCCTTGGGTGTTCCATCCACGTAGATGGCCATCGGGCTGCCGCTGGCATCCCTGACGTACCACGTCCTTGTCTGTGCCACACCATTTTGAAAATGCTTGGTCTTCCATAGTCGGTGTCCACGGTCGTCATAGCCAAAGGTTACTGCTGGCAGGTTCGTAATTAGGTTGGTGATCTGCGTGACCAGCCCACTGGCGTTGTAGACATACCCTATCTTGTCCTGAAGGTTCTTGGTCAGCTGGCCTATGGAGTTGTAGTTGTAGTTGTTCACCGGTTGGCTGGCAAGATCGCCAACACCCCTATTACCCGCAGCATCCGCTACCCTATCCAGCTGGTTGGGCTTTCCAGTCTTATAGCTGTAGGTCAGGTTGTCCATGACATTGCTGCCGGATACCGTATTCTTGTTTCTCCTAAGACTCTGTATATTCCCATTGGCATCATAGGTAAGATTGTCCACCTTGTAGTCCGTCGCTGCTGCTCCAGCACTGTTGTATGTGGCCGACTCCAACCAGTTGTTGCGGTTGTAGCGGTAGCCGTATCTGGCCATGGGACGATTGCCCGTAGCGGTATTCCAGGCGATTCCCTTGATGTTCCCGTTGAACTGCTCCGCTCCGGAGCTGCCAAGTTGGGAGGAGAACGATCCCGATCTTAAATAATCGCTCGAGTTATAGTCGATACTCATCCCAAAGAAGTCGTTGGAATCGCCTCCAGGATCACTCGTACTGTTGAGTCCCGGGTGGTTGATCGACTTGAGCTGACCGTTCAGGTTATACACATAGTCGATCCCCTGCAGGCCGCCTCCGATCTCTGTGCGCTTCAGGGCGCCCGTCTCATAGTAGTCATAGAGCGCGTGCTCGGTAAAATTGACCCCATCCGTAGAGGTCTCCACCCGTGTCAGGCTGTAATCAATCGGGTGGTAGCTGTAACGGTGGATGAAGCGTTCGCTGGGTTGATGCTTCTGATAGTCCACCATGTTCACGCTTCCCGTAATGTCGTCGTAGGTATAGTCGATGGTCTTGAGCCCAAGACCCGGTATGTTCTGTAATATCCACTTCACGCGTCCATATACGTCGTAGCTGTAATAGGTGGTCGTATGGTCGTTGGAGCTCTTGGCCACATTACCGTCCAAAAAGGTGGGATTTCGGTAGTCTACATGAGCACCGATTCCCGCCAGCTCTCCAGCTGGAAGCTGGTCGTATACCGTGGCCTGCACTTCAATCTTGCTTCCAGAGGGAAGCGCGGTAGTATCTGGATCAGCTGTAGCAAAACGGCTGCTATTGATCACACCGCTCTCCACGGGCCTTCCCAACAGATCGTAATTCGTGTAGGAGAACTGGTTTACTGCCGCCTGCTTGCTGTTCTGCGAATAGCGTATCTGACCGTCTTCCCTATACTTGAAGTTCGAGGTGCCCTCGTCGGGACTGGTGGTCGATATAAGTTGGCCCATGGTGTCGTAGGTGTAGGTCGTCTCCAACCGGTCCAATGGCTGGGTGCTCTTGGTCAGCCTACCTATCTTGTCGTAGTAGTTCAGGCTGTAATCGTAATAGTTCTCCTTGTAGGTCACGCTTACCGTGCCCGTACCTACATTGGAGGCCTCGACCCGATAAAAACCATTGGGCAAGGAGGTCGTACTTATTGTCACCTGCTCTTCGGTAATCAGGTCAAAAACCCTGATCTGTACCCCTGGACCTTTGTTTACGGTAAATCCCGTGATGTTCTGTGGCACATGGATGTCCACAAAACCTTGTTCCCCAATTACTACCGTCGTGTTTCTAATAGTACCCAAACCACTTCTCGCAGCGGCCAAGGTCCTACCATCCGTGTCGGTAAAGACCACGCTCTCCTCACCGTGGACGTCTCGGCTCACCGTCTTGAGGATCTTCATGCCCTGCGAGGTGTTGTAGCTTGGATCACCAAAGGCTCCTTGCTGGGCTAGTTCTGCGCCCGCCTTCATCGTAAAGCTATATCCGTTCTTCCACTTACCACCCGTCTTGTTACCGCCCAGTACTCTTAGGGCTTTGCCCGGATTGAGTTTACTGTAAACCGTCCTACTAAAAGGGTAGTCCGTGATGTCCTGATAGGCCTCATTAGTGTTGTTTCCGCTATAATACCAGCCCAGTGAGAGCCCTTGCTCCCCAACGGGCTGCGGATTCTCGGGATCTGTCTCGAAGTCTGCCATATCATACTGCTCACCATTAGACTTTTTGATGAACCCTTCCTTGTACAAAAAGGTCTCCTCCCCATAGGCGGGTGCTCCCAGTGTCTGTAGTGCTGGACGTCCCTGACTGTCATATAAGGTCTGCGTTGCCCAAGTGGTATTGGTCTTGAAATCTAAAGTTAAGTTCTGTACAGGTTTCCCTAGATCGTCAAAATAGGACTTGGTCTTCCCAATGGGAAGCTCCGTGACATCATAGGTAGTCGTCTTGATCGTGTTCCAGGGCTCCTCGCCCACATCGCCTACGGGACAGCCCTGATTATCGGACTCTCCCGTATAGTTGGGACAGGAATCGTCGGCATTCAATACCCAATAGTTGTCATTGGGTGGGTTACAGGAGGTAACCGATATACTGGGATCACCCAGACCGTCCTGGTCGTAGTCTCTGTACCAAGTGTAGATAAAATTATCGCCGTCGCTGTCATTGCAATCATCAGCGTTATCTACATAACCTAGTGGAGGCGTACATGTAGGAGACGACGTTGGTGTCAAAAAATCCCCCTTGCCATCATCATCCGTATCGGCATACCAGATCCTTGGACCAGTGACGCTAGCAAGGTTGTCATTGCAGTCATTGTTGGTTAATGACCAATTGGGACCTGGTTGCATACAAGAGCGCTGGGAAAGCCCGCCAGAGCCCCCTACACCATCTTCATCATTGTCGTAGTACCACGTCTGTGCAATGCCTAATGTATTATTATTATCATCACAGTCTAGATTGTTGGTCACATAGCCACTATAGGTTTGGTTTGCACACAAGCGCAAAGGAATCATATCCTGACGATCTCCGTACCCATCACCATCGGCATCACGATAGTGATCAGCCATCTCCCAGCTCTCGCAGTCCCCCAGACCTCCTCCACCGCCAAATCCTGGATCTAAGATCGGTATTTGGGAGTATCCCAGCGTGCAGCTCAGTAGCAACACAAAAAAGAGGTAGTGGTTATTTTTGCTTTTCATGGTGTCGGTTTTTTGGTTGGCTCCGTATTGATTCATACGGGTCATTAATACTTATCGTTATTATGTTATGACATTTTATAAATCAGTTTATACTCATTTCTAATTAAACCTATCTACAGGGGATTCAAAACCAGGATTACTAGGATCGCCTCCATCAGGTATTAACACTGGACCGCCACCTCCTGGGTCTGTTGGGGGGCAGCCATCATTGTTGAAGTAGCTGCCCGACCACTCTTTGGTTACTCCTGTATCTACATTACGGATCGCTACCTTATAGAAGGTACTCTTGCAGGACTGGATGTTGAGCTGCAGGCACAAATCGGTCGTCCAGTTGCCGTAAACTAGATTAGAAGGATTACTGCTCTGAGCCCACTTGTACTGGTAGTTAGCAGTCTGTCCGCCACCGGTTAGAGGGGCTTCAACGCAGGCGTTGACTATACCTGACGGCTCTTTGACAGCCCTCAAAGGATTTCTCGGTGCTGGAGGACCCGTAAAGGTCATGCTGGCCTTGTAGCGGTAGTCCATCTCCTTGGCCAGCTTGAAGCCTCCAGCAACGGTACCATTGTCCGCCGTCTCCACATAGGTCCGCACCAGTCTTCCCGCATCATCATACTCATAGTGCGTCGCCATGTTATTCGCTCCCAAGATATAGCTCAGCTCTCCCCATTCGTTATACACATAGCTGCTCATGCTGGACCCCACCGGGTGCAGGCGGAAGTCGTCAAAATAGACCGTACCACTGGCCGATCTGACAAAAACCTCTGTCTGCCCTGAAAGATCAAAGTAGTGGTTCAGCTGTACCCAATCTCCTGCAAAGACCTTTTCTCCACTGAACTGGGTCAAGTTGCCACCCACGGATATACGTGCGTTCCCATGATTAGCCTTATGGGCCCAAACAGAGACACGGAAGCGCTTACTGGATTCAGTAGCCTTGAGTACCGGTCTCGGGTAACTCCGAAAGTTTTTGCTTCCCGTTCCCGCATTCTCCGAATACTTGCCCGTGTGCGCCTGGGCATCCTGGTGGTACCAGATATTCATATGACCGCCTACAAGGCCATTCGCCTCATCCTCGGCACCCGAGTAGTACTGCTCCGTATAGGCCGCATTGACCGTTGAGATCACCTTCTCGTAATTTTTATCGTACTTCGTCGAGGCATGGTTGCCATTAATGTCCCTGGCCTCCAATGGTGCCGAAAAATGGTTGTAAAGGGTCGTCTCCGAGGCCAGCTTCCAGTTGGAACCAGCCCCATGGGTGATCGCATGCACCGTATTGCCCTTACCATCGGTGGTATAGCCACCTAGTCCCCAGTTGAACCCGTCGTACTCTCCGGTAAAGTTCCGATTGGTGCCGTCATCGTTCAGCTGATAGGTACCATCAGCATTCAGCTGACCATCCCAGACGTAACTCTTGTGCTTTCTCCAGATCTTCTGCGCTGGATCGTTGGGTTGCTCATAGCTCGCATTGGGGTTACTTACAGGATACCTCCAATTATTGTTCCAGGTCGTGATATCCGCAGAGGTCAGCTTCCACGTACCGCCCACATCCAGATACGTCTTGCTCATCGCCTGCTGGCTCAACATATTCTTGTTCGTGATATCATCCACCTTGCTACCCATACCATAACCGCCCACTGGATTGTACTCAGCTATCTTATACGCAGATACAGACTCCGTCTTGAACCTATTACCACGGCTGTCTTCCGAAATAATAATGTCTGAAAGACCTGTCATTGGATTAAAGTGGTCAAACGTGGACTCAAAAGTATAACCACCAGAAATACTTTTGGTCGACTTCAATACATTGGGGTATTTGACCCTCGTAGAAGCATTGATGATCCATTTATCTTGTTGATTGCTATCCTCAAAATCCACTTCTTTATAAGTCTGGAATGACTCCTTAGTAGTTCCAAGGTTATCTGGCATTGAACCAGCTGCGTAGTATTCATTCAAGGTACTGTTCAGCAATTGCCCTTCTGTATTGTAGGAGCTTACCTCCAAAAGCTGCCCTATACTTGCCAAATTATCCCTGACCTCAAACTTGGATATCTCGATATCCTTATTACTTGAGTTATTATATGCCGCTGCAGAATAGGTCTCAAAAATCTCATAAAAATCACCAAATTTTACGGAAGTATTTGATTTTTCCTTCAAAATGTTAAACTTGTAACGAATAGTTCCCTGAGCGGATTCATTTATATCATAAGTAGTCATGGCAACATTATCGTACATGATTACGGGCGCCGGAAGTTCTGCGCTGTATGGAAGCTCTTTGGAAATACTAGGGGCATAAGGTAGATAACTTACGTAACCCACGCCATCCTCATTCCCGCCGTAAGAGTACTCAGTTTTATATACCTTATTACCCATTATAGTTGAGATGCTTTTAGCACGAACACCTGCACTGCTCAGACTTCTGTCCAACGTGTAACTGGCCTCAAGATGTAGCTCTTCTCCAATACCTTGATCAGGGACAAGTTTTCCCACACCGAACAAACTCTTAACCCGAAAACTATTATTTCCAAGAGATGAAATGACCTTTGCAATGCCGTCATACTTATGAGTCGTAATTTTTTCTCCGTATAAAAATCCTCCAATCGTAGCGGCTCTTTTCGTTCTACTGAACTTGGTATCTAAAACATCGTTGACCTGAACTCCGAAGTCAGTGTCAAACTTTACGGTGTAGTATAGATAGTCATCATAGCTCTCCAGCTCAATCTTATCAGCTTTTTTGTCATTTTGCGCTAAATTGAATTCAACTTCATGACCTACCACTGATATAAATTCGTGTGGCTCATAGTCAATATTTATACTACTGCCGGTTGGGGTAGTAATCGTGGCTAATGACCAGGCCTTGGGATTATTTCGATTATAACCCCAATCATTTTGATATATAGCTGTTCTATTGAATGGCCCATAGTTATAATTAAAGGTGTATGGTGGTATTACATTACTACCACCTTTACCATTGAAGGATACCTGACTTAGCATTGGTCGTACCCCGTTCTGAACATCCCCATAGCCAAACTGAATAACTTTTTCAGCCTTTTCAAGTAATTCAGTAGTGATATCTGAACTCATAACCACTTTATCATAATTGTTAATTGAAGGAATACCATATAAATGTTCATATCTCCAATAAATTGATGGCAAATCGGTTGAAGAAAGATTGTTCCTATTAATAGTAAAAATTTCCAAATCTTCATTTTTGAACAACACTATTTTATCAAGACCTAATTTATTTTGTCCCGGAATTCTAGTTTTCTGCGTGAAATCGTTACTATTTTGATCGCTACTCCAGTGATAAACGGAATTATAGGTCCATCCATCATTATTTACATTTCTTAATACTTTAGTGAATAGTGCAGTATGAGTCCTAGTCTTTATAGAGTTTAGGTAATAAAGCTCTTTAGTTCCCTCTACTCGTGTCTTGATTTCTGAATCCTCTTTACTAATAATATAGTCATCAACCGCAGGGGTTTTCCAAGCAAACGCTCCAGACCACTTGCCATATGTAAAAGAAACCCAAAAACCCAAGTCACCGTCGTTGGCTATTCCATCGTTATTGTTGTCATAATAATCTGGACCTGTAACTGCAGTCAAAAGCCAGTGTGTTGCAAAGGGTTCCCTTTGCTGCTTCTCAAAATAACTATCCATTTCTTGTTTAGGGCTTTCATCATTATTTTTAATGGCGCCAATGGTTCTCGTGAAAATCTCATTGTTGTAGACAGGTAAAGAATAATGGTAGGTCTTTCCGTCAACGCTTGTTATTTTGAAAGCTCCGATACCTTCTTTTACCATAAATGAACGGTCTAAATATCCATTATCCATTTCAGGTTTTAAAAAACCCTTATATTTCAAATTCTGATTAACAATTTCTTCGTTAGTGAAGTATTCAATATAATTAGCAGTTTTACGAGTAGGCTTAGATCCCATATCCACTCCACTAGAATTATCGTAGAAACTTTGTGCTGAATAAGTGTTTGGTGTTGATACACTAAAGGTGGCCTCGGTAACATCCGTATAACCTAAATGTGTGCTAATTTCATTATCCATGTAAAACTTAGGTTTTTGAGTAAACTTTAAATGATCAGGTAAGTTTGACGTACCTCCATCAACCAAATAAGTTATTTTGAACTTAGCATCTTCTGTTCCCTTAAAATCCTTGCTAGGTAATCCAAACAACGCGCCATTATCAAATAACCTAGACGACATATTTCCAGATAGTCCTTGTGCTTGAATGTTATATTTATCATAAGCAGGAAATAATAGGTTATTTAGTTTAATGTCAGTTGCATCAGAGAGAGTATTATTGGATATCACCACTTCCTGAACATCCATAGCGGCTTTTGTTGTAGATTCTGAATTTGTAGATATAGTACACTCACAATCCTCTTGTGATACAACTTCATACCTATAGTCTTGCGCATCTCCAATATTATTGAACTCCCTATCAGCACATTCATAATCACGACTTCCATATCGCGGTTCGCACGAAACATAATAAATTGTTATATCTGAAACTGGCTGAGATGCAAAAGATAATGGGCCGCTCATCAAGTCCACCTCATTTTTGCTCATGAAATACCTGACCTTCTGTTTCCCAAAAGAACCAGAGAACACACCTGCCGGTGTGGGTACTATTACTGGAATCATGTACCCACTAGTATTAACGGTATAATCACCCATACTTATGGAGTTTGCAAAAGAAATATTTATACCTACACCACCACCACCAACAGGTTTATTATTGTGATTTCTATTCATTATTCCACCAGAGATTCCTACCCCTGAGGATGACAAGCTAAAATCAAGTGAAACAAGGTTATTGCTTCCAGACTTAAAATCTACTCCTATAGAGTAGGTGCCACTTGATGAAGCCGATACATTAAACCCAGCACCATTATCATTGCTAATTCCTACATTCCCAGAAAAATCCCCACCAGATGACATACTCCCTCCCAGCGATAGCCCGCCTGAAGTTATACCGACACCAACCGACACACCGTTAGTTCCAGCTGAAACGGAACCACCAATCCTTCCCATACCTGCTATTTCAGCTCCATATCCAATGCTTACAGATCCAGAAAGACTCCTATTACTTCCCCAAGACAAATTAACGCCAGTGGAGACAGCTCCATTAGAATAACCTAGTGAAACTGAATAGAATTCTTCAGTATCACCCTCATCGTAGAAATATTCTTGTATTGCTGAGTGGTTATACTCATCAGGAAACCCGTTTACCGATCTATTGATGGCGCCTGGGTTTAAATTCCAGCCAAGCCCAACCCAGCTAGCCTCCTGATCCATAGCTATTCCCGCGTGATAAGACAAAGCAATAGGGTAGCCTCCTTCCGGAGAGGGAACGTTCAGAAGAGGCAACACATAGGAGAGGTCACCTGTAACTAAATTGACCATATCCGTAGCATCCACCGGTTCAAAACTTGCCGCTTCCGGTGCATTGGGGCCCTGTGCCATCGCGGTTGTGGTCATCGTTGCTATTAATAGAATTGTCGCTAATACCTTTTGTAATACTCCTCTCATCTAAATGATAGTTTTGGTTGGTTCTTGATTTTTACGGTCTCCATCTTGAAGCGTACCTCGCCTGTATACAGGTCCAGGTCCTCCACCGTGAAGTTGATCTCTTCGGTTTTTTCTATGGCCTCTCGTGGATACACAAACATGATATCGGTCGAGCGACTCATCCCGTACATCCGTGGATAGATAAAGTCGGTCATCTCTATGGTATCCCTTTCCTTGGTGAACAGGTGTACCTTGTCTCCCATCCCGAAGGCAAGCTGATTGACCATTTCTCCGAAGCGGCTGCGGTCTCCCGCCATGCTACTCAATAGCTCCTTGTCATTGGCTGACATGCTTAGATTGAAATATAGGTATGCCCCATATTTGCTTCTTAGGGAGTCTACTTTTTTGGGGTCTTTGTTTTCTCCTAGCTCCTGCTCCACCAACAGGTCCGTGGGTCGGTAGCGTAGGGAAAAATCGTAGCCCTTGACGTTCTTGCTCTGCAAATAGCCATTCTGCTCATCACTGATATATTCCGCCATTGCCTCTGGTGTATCAAAGGTGTTCGAGGTGCAGCCCACTAGGTAGGTACACAGGGTTATCGATAAAAGGCGAAAGGTAGTTGTATTCATGCGTGCGACTATTCCGTCTTGCTTCCCTCAAAGTCAGCATTAAGACCGACCAAAACTTCTTCGGTCAGGTCGGCAGCCTCATCTGCATACATGATATTACCACTGCCACTGGCTCCTAAAATGATGCGATAGCCATTGTCCTTGCCGTACTGCTTTACATAGTCATTGATATCGTTGATCACCGTCTGGGTGGCCTTCTGGTCCTCTTCCTGGATCTGCTTCTGGACGGCCTGTTGGTAGCTGTTGATCTGCTGCTGTTTATTGCCCAATAGCTCTTGTTTGAGCTCCAGTTCCTTGGCACTCATGGAAGAGCGTTCTTTCTCATAGACCTTGAGCTCCTTCTGCCAGTCGGCTACCAAGCTGTCTACATTAGCATTTAGAGTCTTAGCCTTGGCCTCAAAATCGGCACGAACCACCTTGGTGCGCTTATAGCCATCAAGCAGCTTATTAACATCCACAAAGACTTGCTCGGATGTGCTGAAAGGGTAAAAAAAGGAGACAATGGAAAGAATCAGCGCCAAAATGGCGAGCGGTAAGGTAGTCTTATTCATGAAGATTGATTAGCGTCCTGTAATTAAAAGCCTACAATATCATTCACAAACCCATATTATCAAAATTTTTACTTAATTTAAGTCAATGAAATTTATATTCCATCGATTAAATGCGTTTTATAGAGGTGATTATATCCTATCCATAAACCTTTCTTCATTCATTAGAACCTACTATATAGCGCTTAAAAGAAACTTTCGTCATTAAACTTATGATACCTGATATTCACTACTAAAACCCAAAATTACTGCTAGCAGCGACTCAACAATAAAGTAAACCATCCCAACCTCGGTCAGCAGGCCATCAGGCTGCTAAATAGTTTACTAAAACAGTAAAAAACAAACATTTATGAGGCAGGGTCTGCAACTGTGTTTTCAATTTATCAAGCATCGTTAAATGCTTCGCGATTAATGGTAAAAACCTTGGTGATTCAGTACAATTACAGTTTCATTAGAAATACCGCAACCCTACATATCTCGTACAGTCACGTCATAAGTTCCAGTATCCAATTCATCAAAAAGATTTGGTCGCTGAAAGCTCTATACATCAATTGAGTATTCAAAGCTACCTAGCGAATTCAAAAAAGACCTCTGTAGAATTACTATTTTGAAAAAAATCATATACATCGATCCGCTCAATCTCAGGAACTTTCAATTGTACCAAAATAAATCAACAAAGGTTTCACGAATAACCTTGGTATACTCATTTTCGACAATAACTGAATAACTTCTTGACAATATGATGCTCACTTGATTTGTCGTCACTCCGGTGGACGTTTCATTAAGATCATTATTACTCCCCAAGTCAATCTCTATACTTTTTTGGATAATTACATAGTAGCCATTCATATTCAAATACTAAAATTGGCTTAGAACTATCTCTTCCTGGAATGGAGTGGTATCTCATACTGGTTTTCTAGAGGAGAAGTTTTGAGTCCGTACAAAAATCTCTCTTGAATAATCAGTTACCATTAATCCAGAGACTACTTCATAGTTGCCTTCATTTGCATTTTTTATTTTAAGTAACAAAAGACTAGAATATTCACAATAATCAGCTCAGCGCTGTGTCGCTCCTTACACGGTAAGGACGCAGCCTGATGCTTTAGACCGTCAGTAAAGTTGATGGTTTTGCTTTGCTTGAGTGGCGCCATGAGGTCTTGCATACGGCAAGCTGACCGAGATAGCTGCTTGGATGGCTTCATCTCACGACTTATCGTCAATAAGCAAACTCCAAACGCAGTGATTTTGATCGGTTGTAAACCATCTTAAGAAAAGCCTCGATCAGTTATCTTTTGCGAAGGCAAATGCTGTATATTTTTTCACAACACAATTCAGTAATTGGTCGATCCTTTGGGATTAGCTCAAAGTGATTTATTATGTTCTGCGATAACTAGTTGAGCTTAGATGCTTCTACTTGACGTAATTTCACAAAAAAATTCTCAGCAACAAGTCTGAAATAATTGTCCTTACATTTTATTTTGATACGCTTTCGCGAAAAAGTACTTAGCCTAGTAAGTATCTACGTCTTCTAATATCCTATAGGCAGAAGAATCTCGATACTCTTCATTCTTAAGAATACCATCAAAGATATCTAGTGCCATATCCGCCATTGGGCTATCTTTTCTATATTCTCGAACAGCGTTGTAGGCATTAATGATAACTTTCAATGGTTCATTTCTTAAAGTACGCTGAGATACATCGATACCAAAATGATTTTCATACTTGCTTGCTAATTTTATACAATCATTGTAGTGGTCACTGGAACATTTTAGTAAGAAATCGTAAAAAGGATGGTCCCGCCATTTACCGACATTGGAGTCTACGTAAGCAAATAAGAAGGTTCTAATTGCTGAGAAATCCTTTGGTTTAATATGGAAAAACGAACGATTATATATCTCCCCAATTTCTTTTGAATCTGAATCCAGAAAGCGGGTAACTATCTCTAAAGCTTTTTCAATTTGATGACTATGCTCAATAAATTCAAGTGCGGTTTTGATAACACTATTGGGTTCATTAACTTTTAGAAAATCCTCTAACAAATCTGATGCACCATCATACGAATTACAATAACCCAACGTGATAAGTTTCCCAATTTCCTTATTAGCTTCTTTAACTTTCAGGGCTTCTTTAAAAAACGGAATAAGTCTATCAAATCTGTAGTGTACCAGATATTGTAATGGCATTATTGAAACCTTTAGTATTCCTGGCGAAAAATCGTTAGATAACCTAAGGAATAGACTAAGTATCCTTTCTTTATCGTGCCTTAGTAAATATTGCATTTTATGTATGGCAGCTGCACGTGTAGATGGTCGCGAATTGTCAACCAAAACAGTTAGGGTGTCACAGATAAAGTCAAAGCTCTTTTCATCAAAACTATAATCCACCAATGCACTGGCCGCTGCTCCACGAACCGAATTTGCACCTCTGTTGAGTGCATCGTTACCAAGCTCACGACCTTCATCGCCATTTTCTAAAGCCTCTTTCAGAAAATCCAATATTTCTGGATACACTTTCTTTTTTTCAATAAAATATCGGTTTAACCAAATAAGATAAAGCTTGTTTTCATAATCAAAGTTTCTTTCGTTAATGGCCTGAAGCATTAAATTCTTCAGCACATCTGGTTTTACTTTACCATCTTTTAGTCCTTCTAAACCTTTGACAACATAAGTGTTAGAAATCTCTTTATCCTCAATGATTTGTTTTAGATAAGGAACGAATTCATCAGCATCTAAAGTAACCACATCGGCAAATCTTCTCCCGTGTTCATATTCTGCTGGGTAATTCCAAGAGTCGTAGTTTTTATTGGTATGCTTGTATTTTTTAAAACTTGTCTTCCAGTTATCAAATGTAAACGCATCATATTTGCCTTCGATAGGGTCACGGTTAACATATGTTTTTATTCCTTCTGGCTCTTTATTTTCGGTCTTTCCAAATTTTCTAAATAGTTCTTGATAGTCTTTTTCCCAACTTTTAGGCAGATTTCCTTTTGATTTGATTGAAGAAAGTAACTCGTATTTTCCAATCCCATACCAACTTTTATTAAAGGTTTTTTTATAGTCTACACTTAGTTCACTCTTTTTTTGAAATTTGGAAATGACATTTTCATCTATAACTTTTTGCTGGTTCGTGGTTAGGTCATGATACATTTCTCCAAAAACCTCTAACAGCATATACTTGAGATATTGATTTAGTCCATAAACTTCGTCTAATCTTCCTTTTTTGATAAAAAACTCATAAGCTTCATCCTCAAATGTTTGTGGATATTTGTATATGACCGTAAATGCTATGATTATTTCTGTGATGTAGCTGGAAGCCAAAAATTGTTGCACTTCTGCTTTTACAAACTCTGGTCTTTTAGGATAATTCTTTTCAAGATATTCTTGTAATTTATCTAACTGCTCGTAGTGTTTGTAAAGATCGATATTCTTACGGTCATATAATAGGTATGCAGAATCTACTATAATAGAACCGCCTCTATCAAACTTACGTTTGCTTATGATTTCTTTAATAATTCTTTTAACCAAGTCATAAGCTACATCTGGATGTATTTCCCAAAGTTTTTCATAAGCTTGGCCACCTTGATGTGATGGATAAAAGTAATTTCGGTCATCTGCAATATCAACACCTTCTTTAATGTCAATATGCTCGAATAAAGCTTGCGCAACCCAATCTGGAAAATGCTTTACACTATGCTCCAACACTCTATAAAACCAATACTCTTTCCTAAAGTTGTTTTTTCTTTTAAAACCTGTTCGACCATATCTATAGCAAGCCTTTCTTTAACGTTTTGAACGTGCCACAAGTAATCAAGAATCAATTCATCTTTTGTGGTTGAGTCTTTAAGATTATTATAATACTGAAGTAGGTATAATTGGTTATCTTGAATAGCAAGTGGTTTAAAGCATTGCAATATTTGCCTTCTGTAGGTATTGTCGTCTTCTTCAATAGACTTCGTAAAAATGTTTCTGTCTATAAAAAAATATTGCCAACCGGAACCCATAATTAAAGATGCAAAGGCACTGCAAAGGTCTTGGTCAATAAAAATAAACTGCTCTACAATATCTTGTTCCTCTATCGTAGGCTCTTCTTGAAACGCCAGCTGTTGCATAACCAATAACTTTATGTGGAATCGAATATCCGAATGTTTCAATAAAGACTCTACATCATTGATATAGTCTTCAAAATCAACATTTCGCTTGTAATTAAGTACTTGCTTAACTTTTGAACGCACGTACAATCCTTGGTGTCTATTGAGTAGATTTTTCACCAAATCTTTTTCAGATTTGAGAAAGTTGCGCGCGTAGGCATAATCAAAAAACGACTGGTGGAAGAACTCAACCTTATTACCTTGGTTTATGATGCCAGTAGATTTGAGGTAAATTATTTCTTTGTCATATTCGTCTTCAAATAAGAGTGAATCAATACTAATAACTTGTTTTTCGTACATTTTTTCCGCGACAGCGAAAATAAAATCAGAAGGTTTTCTTGAAGTAATCATGTTGGATTTTCTCAATACTTTCTGGCGCCATAACTCAGAATACAAGTCTTGTAAATTCCTAATCTCATTCACATCTAATCCCTCTTTGTAAACTCCTAAAAACACTTCGAGATGAAGTGGTACGGTCAAAAGCTTTATAAAGCTATCAGAAAATTTCTTTTTGGGCTTAATATTGTGCAATACTAAAACCTCCTTCACTGTTGCTACATCAAGTGGCCCTATTTTGAAGGTTTTTTTGCCTTTATAGTTAGCAATAATTGGGTCATAATTAAGGTCGTAAATTCGTGTTGAAATTACAATTTTAACCTTGGGGTGGTTTTTAAAACGCTGTATTAGATTGTCGTAAAAGCGAAGCGGTTTTAAGTCTGAAGAAAGCGCCTGAGACAGTGCATCGATTTGATCAATCAAGATAACACCACGTTCCCTTGCACCAATGAACTCGTTGAACAAGTATTCAAAATCTACCTCTAAGCTATATTCCTCATTTAGCTCTTTAAAAGTACTAAATGTCATCCTATCTGCCTTAAACGATACTACAGGAATGTTTCCTTCTTTCAATTTATCATAAACGGCAGACATAATTACGGTCTTTCCCATTCCTGCATTACCAGCAACTACAGCAATATTAGATTCGTTTTCCTTTAGTTTGCTCAAAATCCAATTAAAAATATCTTGGACTTCCTCTCTCTCAATGGTAGAATCTTTAATCTTGCCAAAGTGTGATTTTACCCTTGTAATATCATTAGAAATTAGCTCGATTTTTTTATTCGCTTCTTTCAGATCAAAAGTCTGAGTTGGGTCTAGCTTAGTTACCTCTTGAGATTCTTTTGAAGGAGTAAGTTCGGCACGATAGAAATAGCGGTTAATTATAGCATTGTTCAATCGTACAATAGGGTCTAAATCCACTCCATTTAATGTGGCAACACTAATTTCATTAAGTAATAACAACAGTTCTTCATAAGCTCTTTTCTTATCAAGCTCTGCAAATGTTTTTTGCTTGACCAGCTTATTAAAAATCGGTTTTACACCAGGTTCTTTCCACTGGGTGTTAAAACCTGACAAGTAGGTTTTTGCACCTTGTGTGAAGTCCTTGGAAACAACAAAGTAATAAGTAAAGTCATCAATATCATAAATCAACTGGGAGTCATCATTATTAGATAACTGTCTCTCTAAGATGTGATATGAAAGTAGTTTTACAATCTCTGAAAGAACTGTTGTAACGCCAATATTTGTTGCAAGCTTTTTGCATTGAACGACGCCTTTGATTTTACCTTTTAAAAACAACATTACATCCGCACCCTTTTCTGCCACGCCTGATGACAACTCAGCATCATCGTAAATGCCTTCATAAAGACCATTTTTAATCTGGTCCTTAAAATAATGATATACTACCTCTTCAAACTCTCTTGGTTTAAGGGTGTTAAAATCTAAGGCTCTATTTGCGTAAACTTCTTGCTTCATTTTACTTCTAAATTATAATACAATTCCATCTTCCAGTAACCATTGATTTATATTTTCCTTTCTTATTCGAGTTTTGTTTATTGAGTACTATGTGCTTTTTTCGTAAAACAACTTTGCAATTGCCTTTTGTTGACCTGTTCCCATGAAACGATGCTCTACAAGTTGCTTGATATCATATTGCGGTAAACAACACATCGTTACTTTTTCTGCCAATCTAAATAGCTGAATATCGTCATAGCCAAAAGCCACCTTTGCCCTTTCCCATAAATCAATACACCACTTCGATTCTAATGCCATATCCATATTCCCAGTAGAGACATAATTTCGTGCCCTTTGGAAAACTTCTGTGATTAAGTAGCAGTTGCTCTCAGAAACAAAAACAATTTCTGCGTCTGGATAAGCCTCAAATTGTTGCTTAAGTGGGTAATGATATTTTGAGAAGATAAATCTCCAATGCCCCAATGCAGATTTTTGTTAGGTGAGCGAAACTTTACTTTAAAATACCTCGTCTGCTTACCATCAACAATTTTTATATCATCAATAATATTGATGATATCAATAAAGTTTTCTGTATAAATTATCCTGTTGGCTTCAAAATGACTTCTCGCTACTTCAAGCGCCAGGTACCAATTTTGATACCATACACTACCATTTATTGCACTGCCTCCAGAATAAGGCATCTAAGCATATTGTATTAAAAGTTGCACCATATATTCTTGTTAATCCGAAAAGATTAAAAACTAATTATTGCAAAATAACAATTTTACTTCGCCATATTGTGGCGTTTAATAATTAAATTTACTTCGACACCATTTGGCGATATGAGTATTTATCTTTGATTTTCAATATTATGGCAAACTACACTTTACTTAAAAGGTTATCCTGCATTGTGCATATCACAACGCACAAGGGTTGTGTTTCAAAACAGGAATTGATTAAAAGGTTGTTGTGTGACTATGATATAGACACGACGCCCAGAACCTTTGAGCGCGATTTGAAAAATCTTAAAGACAATTTTGGCATTGAGATAAGTTACAACAGAGCAGAGCGTGGTTATCTTCTGGTAGAAGAAGATAATAGCGTGCATCGGTTTTTAAAATTTGCCGAGTTTTCTTCTCTGGCAGAAATCTATGAAGAAGGAATGAGAGATTATTCAAGTTTCAATAAATATGTGATTCCTGATGACAGTTCGGCATTTACTGGGCTACATAATATGGCCAGAATACTAAAGGCAATTACGCTTTCGCGAAAGTTAACTTTTAGAAAAGAAAATTACTTAAACAAAACATCCAAAACATATACCGTTACACCGCTACGACTAAAGGAATATTTGAAAAGATGGTATCTCATAGCCGTTCCAGAAGATATTGAGGACATAAGAAGTTTTGGATTGGATAGAATAAACAATCTTCAGATTACTGATAAAAATGCCCAAACTAAAAAGGCGTATGAAAAGCAAATAGAAGCCTATGGTGATGTGGTAGGTCTCAACTTTGATGAAACCGATGAGGTACAAAAAGTAATGCTCTCTGTCGAAAGTAATCAATTAAAATACTTAAAAAGCCTGCCATTGCACAAGTCGCAAGTGTGCTTGGATTCTGGAGATGATTGGGGAACTGTAATTTACAAACTCAAGCCTAATTATGAGCTTGAGATGCAACTATTAAAAATGGGTGAAAAGGTGGTGGTTATGGAGCCAAAATGGTTGAGAAAAAAAATGAAAAACCGCATTAACGAAATGATGAGTAATTATGTCTGAAAAGGAAAACATAAAAAATATTTTAAAGGATTCGCCAAGTGTTAATCTACTTAAGTTGCGAAAGTTAGACATCGTAATCACGTTCTTTTATGATACGTTCAACCAAGATAGAAGCTCAATATTGTCTGATGATTTACATAGGCTATTAGAAGATTATCTTGAACATTATGAGGTTGATATAGAAGATGATATAGAGATTCATCAGACCTTTGATACGTATGAAGTAAAGTCCAAAAGGTCTATTAAAAAATGGACGGATAGCGGATTTTTAAGCAACTATTACAATGACAATGGTGATGTTGTCTACCAGTTATCGCCTTATACCATTAAGACAATAAACTGGTTACATACGTTAAAGAAAAAGGAGTTTGTAGGTGCCGATTCCAAGTTCAAGGATGTATTTAATCAATTGCAGGATTTAGTAGAAAACACCGATGCGAACGTCAATAAAAGGATTAAAAGTCTCGAAGAAAAAAAGCAAAACTGGAAGAGCAAATTCAGGACTTAAAAATGGGTAAAGAAGTTGAGACTTTGGATGATTTTCAAATTATACCAATGTTCGACAGGCTTAACAGTACTGCCAGAGAATTATTATCAGATTTTAAAGAAGTAGAGGATAACTTCAAGAAAATCACAAATGAAATCTACCAAAAGCACTTAGACCAGTCACTATCTAAAAGTGATGTATTAGACTTTACTTTTGATGCTCTCGATAGGTTAAAGGAAAGTCATCAAGGAAAAAGTTTTTATGCTTTCTGGGAGTTCTTAATGGACCGTTCTCTACAAGAACAATGGAAAAATCTTACCGAACAGCTGTATAATAAACTGGATGAAAAAGGAATAAAAAGTGATGACACCTTTCTTAAAGGTATAAAACGCTATTTATTCAAGTCTGGTAAAAAGGTGTATGAGGCGAACGATAAAATGGCTGAAAAATTAAGCCGAATAATTAGAGAAGGGAATGCCGTAGATAAGTTGATAGTCAAAAAATTAATTCAAGATATTAAAAAGCATCTTTCCGTCATAAGCGAAGATAGAGTACGACCAGATTTATCGATGGCGTTAGAAACAGGAATTGAATTCAATATTCCATTTGAGAGAAAACTCACTTTTGAGAAAAAGAAGATTCATACCTATAAAACAAGACCTACAAGAGCTGACAATAATATTACTCTAGCAGATGATTTTAAAGCTGTTGTTACCAGAAAAACGATTAACAAAACAAAGCTAAAATCAAACATTAAAAATGTTCTTAAGACCGCTAACCAGACTACACTGACCGAGGTAATAAATGTAAGTGGAGGAATTTCTGAAGGATTACCAGAGTTGTTTGGCTACTTCGAGGTTTTACAAGATTTCACTTACGAGTTTCAAGGTGATGAAACGCACACAGTAATGTTTGACAATGAAAAGAACAAGTCTATACAAATACCACAAATTTTAATAGTAAAATGAATTTATTAGAAAAAATACAGCCCTATTCCAAAGCAGTTGTAAGACTACTTAAAGGAACGGTAAATAAGAAAGATAACAACTGGAAAGATGTTGTTTTTTACAAAAAAGAAATTGCGGACTACCTCAGTATTATTGGGTTAGAGTTGGTTATCCGAGAAGAAGATGGTTACGCCTTTTTAAAACAATTTATCATCGATGAAGATAACAATACACTTGGATTAGTAAACAGAAGAGCCATAGGATTTGAGGTTTCAGTAGTGCTGGTTATTCTAAGGCAGATGTTAGAAGACTATGAGAATAATCCTGTAGAAATTCAGTCAAGAATAAAGTACATTCTCAAAGAAGACCTCAAAGCGGAAATCGAGCGTTTCCTACCTCAAAAGTATAACACTGTTCAATTCTTAAAGGACCTCGATACCTACATCAATAAGATTATTGATTTAAAGTATTTAAAGGAAGTAAACGAGAGTGATGAGCAACCAAAATATATTATTCATAAAATCATAAAAGACAAAGTCTCACTTGATGTATTAAATGATTTTAAAAATCAATTAGAAGATTATGTCGAGTCTATTTAGCACAATATCAAGTGAAGCAGGTTTCAGGCTTCAGTATATGGAAATTCTTAATTGGGGAACGTTTGATGAGAGTGTCTTCAGAATAGAACCTAAAGGGAATAATTCTTTACTTACGGGAGCAAATGGCTCTGGTAAAACTACGTTTATCGACGCGCTACTTACTTTAATAGTTCCTTTAAAGAATAACCGTTTTTATAACCAGTCTTCTGGTGCAGAAAAAAAAGGAGACCGCACCGAGCGCACCTATGTTCTGGGTCATTATGGAGATATTCAAAAAGACGGAGAATTAAGTACTACTACGCAAAGTTTGAGGGATACCAATTGTTATTCAATTTTACTGGCCAATTTTGAGAATACTGATGGCAAATCTATCACGCTTTTTCAGGTAAGATGGTTCGCAGGTAATGATATGAAAAGAAGCTTTGGAATTGCGTATCAATCTCTTGAAATTGAAAAAGATTTTACACTATTTGATGGCGGTGGAGTCTGGAAGAAGCTCTTGGAAGCAAAGTACAATCAAAACAGCACCAGACGAAAACTTGAATTTTTTGATGGCCCAACTAAATATGCCGAACGTATTACCAAACTCTTTGGGATGCGCTCGGTAAAAGCGTTAAACCTATTTAATCAACTTGTTGGGATAAAAGTCCTTGGAGATTTAGATGGCTTTATAAGAAATGAGATGCTTGAGTCTAAGGATGCAGAAGAGGAGTATAAAACGTTAGATGAAAGTTTTGCGACCCTTATGAGCGCAAAAAGAAACATTGAAAAGGCACAAGAACAAATCAAACAACTTAAGCCTATCGATGAGCTGGCAGAAAAGTTCGCTACTGAAAAAGAGACATTAACGCAATTAGAGAAGAAAAGAGACACATCACTTTACTGGTTTGCAGAAAAAGGCAAAGAACTGTCTGAAGTTGAACAACAGAGATTAACTGCTGATATTGAAGATAGTAATTCAAAAATAAAGGAATTAAAATCTCAGCATAGCGACCTTCAAACCAAATTCAATAAGGTAGAAGCCCAGATACAGAATGATGAAGTCGGACAGCAAATAGAGGGATTGAAAACAGAAAAAGCAAATGCTGATGCTGAGACAACAAACCGAAAAAAACAACTGGAATCGTACAACACTATTGCTTCATCTGTTAAATTCACAAAAAATCCCTCTGAGAAAATATTTCAGGAATCATTTAATAGTGCTGAAACAAGCATCAAAGAAATCAAAAAAGAACGCCCCATTCAAGAGAAGCGCTTTTATGATTTAAAGGCTGAAATTGAAGGAAAGGTTGAAGCGATAAATGGAGCTGTAAATACCGTAACGAGTCTTAGAAATTCAGGAAACAATATAACAGGTCGCGTTTCAGAGATAAGAAATGAAATAATTGATGCGATAGGCGTCACCAGAGAAGATATTCCATTTGTTGGAGAGTTGATTGCAATAAAAGAAACAGAAACCGCTTGGGAACTTGCCATTGAGAAAGCATTGCACAGTTTTGGTCTCAAACTATTAGTATCCGATGCCTACTACGAGGCGGTTAACAACTACGTCAATAAAACTAACCTAAATGGTAAGATATCCTATGAGCGTATTCGTTCCTCTTTCTCTATCAAAAACCTCTCCCAACAAGATTATGGGGACGACTACTTGCTCAATAAATTAGATTTTAAGACCACAAGTCCATATCAAGAATGGGTAGAACAAAATGTGACCACGCGTTTTAATTTTCTCTGTACCAATGATATGTCCGATTTCGCCAAATCGGAAAAAGCTATTACCACGAAGGGACTTACAAAATACGGCAGAGGAAGACACGAAAAAGACGACAGACCATTCTCACTTTCAAAAGAACGTTATGTTTTAGGTTGGGACAATACCACTAAAATAAGTTACTGGAGAACCCAAGTAAAACAATTGAGGGAAGACAAAACGCTTCTGGAATCTCAGTACAATACGGTTGAAAACGAGTTAACTGTTTTAGATACAAAACGGGATAACCTAAATGACCTCATAAAGTTGTTCCCATCGTTTGATATAATAGATTGGAGCACTTCAGCAAAGACTTCTGAAGGGTTGAAAAAACGTATTGAAAACTTAAAAAAATCCAATAACAAGATTAAAGCCTTAGAAGATGAACGAGATATTCTTAAAGGTAAATTAGATGGAAACTCAGAAGAACAAGGTAAAATACTCAAATATATCGGTAAGGTTGAAGCTAATATGGAAACTGCTGAGAAGCTATATAACGATAACAGCAAATTACTAGACTCATTGCCAGTTCATCAAATAGACATTTCAGATTTTGAGTTGAATGACGATAGTGTTAAGGCTATTTCGTACACCAATTTTGAGGCAACAAAAGCAAAATTTCAAGAAGAGAATAATGGTAAAATCTCAACACTGACCGATTCTATCGGCAAACTCGAAAAATCTCTGGGCGACAAGATGAGAGTGTTTAAGCATCCGCTAGAAACAATTAGAAACCGTTTTCCATCCTGGGAAGCTGATGTGAGTAATCTGAGCTTAAATGTTGATTTAGTTTCAGCGTTTCAAGAAAAGTACAATGAACTTATTGAAGAAGATTTACCCAAATATGAGAAAAAGTTCAGCAACTATCTTGAAGAGACTTTAACCAACAAGGTTGGAGAGTTCAATGAGTTTTTTGACTCCTGGTCTGAAGAAATAAAGGAAAACGTTTCGGCATTAAACGATTCATTAAAACAGATAGATTTTGAAACCGTACCACAAACAACGTATATCCAATTGGTTGCAAATCCTAAAAAGACTGATTTGATAATAGAGTTCAAGGAATACTTATTAAAGGCCATTCCTAATTTCAAAGAAATACATAGTACGGTAGATGGAAAGAAAGTGCACTTTGAAAATGCGATTGAGCCCTTTATCAATAAACTGCGAGATTTTGAATGGAGAAGCAAGGTTATGGATGTAAGAACTTGGTATGAATACAAAGCTGAAGAATTTTATCGAGAAGACGACACAAAAAAGAAAACCTATGCAGGAATGGGGCAACTCTCTGGTGGAGAAAAAGCACAATTGACCTATACGGTTTTAGGATCTGCAATTGCGTATCAGTTTGGATTGACGAAGACAGGAACCGAAAGTGACTCTTTCAGATTTATAGCCATTGATGAAGCTTTTAAAGCGCAAGACAGCAAAAAAGCAAACTATTTAATAAATCTTTGCAAGCAGTTACACTTGCAATTGTTAGTTGTCACACCTAGTGATAATATAGACATTGTAGAAGACCATATCTCGTTTGTACATTTTGCATCTCGTAAAAATGATAGAAACAGTTGGCTATATGATATGACTATAGAACAATTTCAAGAAGAGCGCGAAAAATATGTGGTAGACGAAGTATGATTACACCGGTAGAAATATTCAAAAAAGCATTAAGAAGGTACCCCTCTTATTTACAAAGTAAAATAGCTGGTACAGAATTTTTCCCGCTGGTAATACCTGGAAATAAAATCCCTAGTAAAAGCACTTCAAATTATAGTGAGGAAATAAAAAGGCTCTATTTGGATTCGAAAGAAAAAAGAGGCTTTGGTTATGAGATTACCTATACAGAAAAGCGAAAAAAAGGTTTGGGTCTACAGAGCCTACCAACACTTTTTTCTTTTCTAAATGAAATTGATTTTTTAAAATATTTAGGGAAAGAAAAGGAGGTTGAAATATTCATACAACTCAGTCAAAGTACATTTAAGATTTTTCCAGACTTAAGAGATCTTGTTTTAAATAAGCCGTCTATTTTACAGAAAAATATATATAAATGGGAGGATTACCTCAAGGTTCTAACCTACTTCAAAAACAACCCGCGTCCAAACCTATACAATAGGGAATTGCCTATAAATGTCCACACCAAATTCATTGAAAACAACAAAGGACTTTTACAGGAGCTTCTCAACATAGTTTTAGAGCCAGAATACCTTGATGAAGAGGCTAAGAATTTTGAAAAACGCTTTGGGCTCAAGAAAGCTGAGCCAATGATACGGTTTAAGGTTTTGGATGAGCAAATTTCTAAAAACCACTTTGCAGGATTTGATGATTTGGCTTTGCCACTTAGTGCATTTAAAAAATTAACAATCCCTTTAAAACGTGTACTTGTCGTAGAAAACAAGGTGTCTTTATATAACGCGCTGACTATCCCTAATAAAGAAAGTACAATCGTCATTTTCGGTAAAGGCTACAGCGTTGTAAACCTAAAAGCTGTTGAATGGCTAAAAGACGTTGAACTTATTTATTGGGGCGATTTTGATGCGCACGGATTTGATATTCTATCTCAGCTAAGAGGTTTTCACGATAATGTCAAAAGCATACTAATGGACAGAGGAACTTTCGAGAAATTTTACCAAGGTGATAAAGGAAAAACGACCTTTGCCGAAGTACTACCAAATCTTATGGACCGAGAACAAGAATTGTATCAATATTTAAGGACAAAGAATCTAAGATTAGAACAAGAAAAAATTCCGAGAGATTACTTCATTGAAGCCTTTGGCAGACTGTAGCAACTACACAAAAGGATTAATCTCCGCAGCAGCCCCACTAGGTAACCCCAAGCCACATATTGCGATTTTCCTTCATCTACATCCAGATGAACAAACGTATTGCCTACACCGATGCGTTTAAAGCCAACATCACGTGCTGCCATAGCCAGATTGTTGCGGATTGATTTGGAAGAAGCTCTGATATCCACAGCTTTACAAGTAGGTATTTTATGAGAAGAGTTGCGCAAGCCACCTAATTTACGATTATGAGCCTCACTTCGGGCTCCAGAGTTTATCCAACTGAATATAGGATAACCGGTTTTCAGAGATAGGTTGTGCAGCATCGCTATAAGTCGTCTCTCCATACAGTTTCCAGAGCCAGGCATATCTGGGCTGTCAAAGACCGAGAGATCCACAGCAATGCCATTTCGCTTATATGGCTTAGACTTAACGCTCGACTTGCTAAATTTATAAGCCAAAAAAGCGCCACCCATAAGTAGCGCCATTGTGCCTAATCCTATATAAATATGGTGGTTATCGTTTAATGCAGTTAAGCCTTGTCTTTACAATTGCAGGGCTTCTTTTTCTGCTGACTTTCCTTGTATCTCAAATATAGGTCAGAGCCTATTTTAATAGCACTTAGCAAGGTAAATGTAGCAAAAATGTAATTGAGCGTGTTACTTCCTTTATCTACGTTCTTAAGATTTTCTTTTTGTTGTAAATCTGAATTTCGGCTTCCAGCTGCTCGATGTATTTTTCAAGCTCTGTAATACGGTCACGCTGTTTAGTAATCGTGCGCGACATTGAGGTATTTTTATCCTCAAGCTACCTGATGCGTTTTTCCATTTTTTCAGACCATTGCACCCGGTTGGTCACAATGCTGTCATTGGCCTGTGCGTTAATATGCTGTATCTCTGCATTTTTCAATTTTCAACAGTATTTACCTGAAGAATTGCTGTCTTGTCCGGATGAATTTTCAGAAGAAGCTTAATGACCTTTCTGCCTTTGTTCTTTACAAGTTCTTTGACCGCTTGGGAAAGATGTTGCTGGTCGTCAATTTTTTCAAAACCATAATCAAACAAAATGTCATTTGCAGCATCGGTGTTATGGAAGACGATATAGTCTATCCTGTTCTGTGCGAGATTTTTGGGGTTATTGTTGCGTTTCATAGGGTATCGTTAAAAAAGTACAGCCAGAGCTAGGTTTGGGGGAAACCGTGACTCTGGCTGTCTCAATTAGGGAAAGAGTCAAGACTCAAGTCGGA
>NZ_MQUC01000001.1 GCF_002994045.1 Nonlabens agnitus | reverse complement strand
AGCGAGGGATTTCTACAACTCCGTACTTCCTTTTCCTTCTCTTATCAAAGTAGGTTCTGATGTGGTTAAATCAATAACAGTAGAACCCACATTACCACCAGCGCCACCATCGATGACAAAATCGACTAATTTGTCCCATTTCTCATGGATCAAACTAGGGTCTGTGGTGTATTCAAGGACTTCATCCTCATCTTTGATGGAAGTCGATATAATTGGATTGCCCAATGCTCTTACAAGCCCTATAGCAATGTTGTTATCTGGTACGCGTATACCTACTGTTTTCTTCTTTTTAAAGATTCCGGGCAAATTGTTATTTCCTGGCAAAACAAAAGTATAGGGACCAGGAAGGTTACGTTTTAATATTTTAAATGTGCCAGAATCGATTTGACTGGTGTATTCACTCAAGTTGCTCAAATCCTCACAAATAAAGGAAAAGTTGGCCTTCTCAGATTTCACGCCTTTAAGCTGTGCGATTTTTTCAATCGCAGCCTTATTGGTAATATCACAGCCTAGACCATATACTGTGTCTGTTGGATAAATGACCAGTGCACCTTCACGCATTGCCTTAGCAATACGTTTCAATTGTTTTTGGTCGGTTTTCTCTTCGTAAAGTTTGATTAGCTCTGCCATGTTATGATCGGTTTAGAATGAAGTCAAGAGGTATATAAAGCACACTCGCAATGAGTATAAAAACCGCAATTTTTATCATTATTGAAGTTTGATCTTTTGGTTCTGCAGGGACTTTGTGATATTCATGCTTACCATCTTTACGCAACTTTATGGCCACCGTATCCTTATGGTCATTAAAGAGATTGATGCCGTAAATGATGATGGCTACTATAATAGCAATCACAACAAATTCTGACATGCCACTCATGATAAGTTGAATCATAATTGAGATTTATTAATCGGCGCGTTCTACTTCACTTTCTAGTTTAAGAACGGCGCTACCGTCTTCTTGTTTGATATAAAGGCCTTATTTCCTTCCTCACCGTCTCTAGTCACTTCATTTCCCTCAATGGTTCTAGTCACTTTTTTGGTAAATGTAGATTCCACCGTACCTTCTGCAGTACCGTTACCCCATTCCCATTTTACTTTAGTTCCTTCCTTAATCATAGTTTTTTCTTTTAAAGATAATAGAAGTTCGCTTTCGCGAAAGCGAAATAACATCAACTTAACCTTTTAATTTCATCCTGAAAAGATGCTTTAAGTAGTGTGTTTGACTAAATCCACTTAAGGAATTTCTTGACCAGCGAGATGCTCTTATTATATGGTGGATACTTCAACGAAATATCCAACCAAGTGCCGCGATGCACCACGCTTTTATAATGGCTGAAGGTTTCAAAAGTTTTCTTTCCATGATAACTGCCTATGCCGCTGGTGCCAACACCACCAAAGGGTAATCTTTCGTTCAAAAACTGAACCATACTGTCGTTCACGGCGCCACCACCAAATGAAAAACGTTCTATAAACCAATCTGTAAAATCACTATCGCCCGCATAAACGTAAGCGCCTAACGGCTTGTCATAACTCGTGATCCATCGCTCTAGGTCACTCTTGTCCTTGTAACTTATGATGGGCAAAATAGGGCCGAAGATTTCATCTTTCATCACTTTGCTTTTGCGTGCTGGCTCGTCCAGTAGTGTAGGTGCGATGTACAATTCAGACTTATCATTATCGCCGCCATAGAGTATGGTCCCATCATCGATCATTTCTTTAAGTGCATCAAAATGAGCGTCTCTTATGATACGCGGGTAATCTGTGCTCTCTTGCGGATTCTCACCAAAGAACTCCACAATCGCTGCCTTGAGTTGTTCCACAAACTTCGCTTTAACGGTATGGTGAACGAGCAGATAGTCAGGAGCGATGCAGGTTTGACCGGTATTGAGAAACTTTGCCCAGGCAATTCTTTTGGCACACACTTCAAGATTGGCACTATCATGAACAACGGCAGGATTTTTACCGCCTAGTTCCAGTGTTACTGGAGTTAAATGCTTTGCAGCAGCCTGATAAATCTTTTTGCCTACGCCAGGACTTCCTGTAAAAAAGATATAATCCCAAGATAGCGAGGTGAGTTCTTGTGCGATCTCGCCATCGCCTAAAACCACATTCACATGTCCAGATTCAAAGCTTTCTTCACATATTCGTTTAAGCAAATCACTGGTTGCGCTGGAAAATTCGCTAGGTTTCAAAACCACTGTGTTTCCTGCCGCAATTGCACCTATTAAAGGTGCAAGTGCCAGCTGGAAAGGATAATTCCATGGTGAGATGATCAATGTATTGCCATAGGGTTCTGGATAGCGTCTCGCCTTAGATGGGAAGTTGAGTAGGGCTGCGCTCACTTTTTTGGGTCGAGACCACGTTCTGGTCTTTTTGATATAAGTATCCAATTCGCCCATCACTACCTGAAACTCTGTTACAAAAGCTTCAAATTCGCTCTTGCCCAAATCCTGTTTTAAGGCTTTATAAACCTCGTTTTCATTCTTCTCAAGAACAGATTTGAGCTTTTTTAAAGCCTGGATACGATACGAGACATCAAAGGTTTTACGGGTTCTAAATAAATCAGATTGTTGTTGATGTACTTGGGCTGGCGTCATAAATTCTTTTCTATAGCTTTCCAGATGGGATCGTGTGAAGGAACCGGTGCTGTGATGTGGACCGGTTCCTTTCTTACTGGATGTATGAAAGATAAGAATCTTGCGTGTAAATGGATGCTTCCATCTTTGTTACTGCGTCTGGCACCATACTTTAAATCTCCTTTAATGACATGGCCTATTTTACTAAGCTGCGACCTGATTTGATGATGCCTACCCGTTTCTAGGGTCACTTCTAATAAACTATAGTTGTCCAGCCTGTGCAGTAATTTGTAATGAAGAGTAGCTTTTTTTGAATTAGGGACCTCGTGATCATGAGCATAGCTCTTATTTTGCTTGGGATTGCGCAGCAAATAATGCGTCAAAGACTGACGTTCTTGACTTACATGACCTTCAACTACGGCCCAATAGATTTTTTTGGTGTCGTGGTCGGCAAAGAGCTTATTCATTCTGGTAAGAGCCTTTGACGTTCTTGCAAAAATAACGGCTCCAGACGTAGGCCTATCCAGTCGATGAGTAACGCCTAAATAGACGGCTCCAGGTTTGTCGTATTTGACCGCAATGTAATCTTTGATAATATCGGGCAGGATCACGTCACCGGTTTTATCGCCTTGGACCAGATCGCCAGAGTTTTTGTTGACGGCAATCAAATGATTGTCCTCAAATAGTATACGTTGTGGGTCTAATTTATTCAAACTAGATTTTTACGATAGATACGGCGGCGCTTATGCAGCACAGGATCATAATCCTTCCATAAGGCTTGTACAGCTACATTGTCTTCCAATTCTGGATTAGTCTCACACAATCCAATGCCATAATCCATAAAGTTTTGGGTCACGTTGCGAAACATCATCGCTGTAACGCCTTTACCTTGAAGCTTAGGGTGAATACCTATCAAATAGAAAGCAGCGCGATTGTTCTTCTTTTTAGCTTTTAATAGGTGAAGGATACCAAAAGGAAAAAGCTTTCCATTTGCTTTTTGCAAAGCTTCAGAAAATGAAGGCATGGTGATGGCAAATGCGACCAGCTTTCCTTCTTCATCCACCACACATTCCAGAAAATCAGGATTGATGATGGGTAGATACTTCTCTTTATACAAATCTATTTGATATTGCTGTATAGGAACGAAAGTGACCAATTTCGAATAGGTCTGATTCAGCAACTCAAACATTGCATCTACATAAGGCTCCACTTCCTTGATGTTCTTGAACTTTAAGGTCGTGAGTTTATATCGTTTTGCTACAAGGTCTGCAAACTTGTGGAAACGCTCTGGAATAGGGTTGGGTGGTACAAACTTATATTCTACCCATTCAGCACTTTTTGAGTAGCCCAATTGCTCCATATGTTCCTTATAATAAGGATGATTGTACCAGGTGATCATGGTCGCCAGTTCATCATATCCTTTAACCAGCATGCCGGCCTTGTCCATAAGAGTGAACCCTACAGGACCTTCAGCATACTCAAGGTCGTGTTCTTTTCCTATTTGGTGCACTTCATTCAAAAGAGCCTTGGTCACTTCGATATCGTCTATCATGTCCAACCAACCAAAACGCATCTTAGGCTTGTGTTGCTCATTGACTTCCAGGTGATTGATAATCGCAGCGATGCGTCCTACTATTTCGCTTTCGCGAAAAGCGAGAAACAACCAGCAGTCTGCATTTTTAAACACTTTGTTTTTATCGGGATCAAAAGTTTCCATCTCGTCCTTGATAATGGGCGGAACGAAGTATGGATTGTTCTTGTAAAGCTCCATGGGGAACTTCACAAACTTTTTAATATCCTTTTTACTGGAGATACGTTTAACGGTAATACTCATGAATGATGGTTAGGGAAATTACTGTTGTATTACGGGATCCTTATGACGGTCGATTCTATAGCTCATGCCCACGTTGATTTGAAAAAGGCTAGGAGTATCCTTGAAATTAACGGCTGCACTGGCGTCTAGCTGCCAGTGGTCATTGATCAAATAAGCGCCACCGGCGCGAGCAATATCGTCACTATAAAAATCTGAAATGATGGTTTGAAACTCTCCAAAAGCGGCCCACTTATTATTGATGCTGTGTGTCAACGTAAAAATACCACCGTAAGCTGGGAAATCAGTCCCAATGCGGTCTGCAATAAAGTTCCCTACAAATACCCAACGGCCAAAGTTGTTTTGGGTAATCAACTCTGCTCTAGGTGAAAAGGTCGCATTATCTGGTGGTAATAAACTGTTGGGATCTGCCAGGTCAATATTAGCACCTGCAAAAACCGATATTGCAGGAACCAAGTCGCGCCATTTAAGTCTGCGGTTATCATGATAACTGTAGAGATTCACTTTGCGCTCACCCCATTTTTTTAGCGGATCCAAAATGAGATATTTTGCACCCAACGTGCTGCGGGAGAAATTAGAAAATTTGTTTTCCTGTGTACCAAAACCTTGATTGATCGTCTCGTTTACATTTTCAAAGGCTCCAAAATAGGAGATTTCCAGCTCTTCCCATAAGAGACCATAGCGCAATTGAAAAGCAAGACCGGTTATATCGCGTTCATAATTAAGTAAGCTATGTTCTTCACTGCGATAAAAAGCAGAACCTTCTACTTGAATGACATTCACACCTACTGCAAAGGCACCTTGTGATTGTCCAGGATTGTTGGTATTGATGGTTTCTGTATATTGGCCCAACACCGCAAACGGAATCATGAACATTCCAAGTAGAAAAGGAACGATTGTTTTGTTAGTTAGCATAGTGTATAATGTGAACCAAATTTAAGATTTATTAAAGAGTCTCAAATAGGTAGCACCGTAATTTTATGGCAAAGCTTTAAAACTTGAAATTACTACAGGCTATTCTAATTATCGTGGGCGTTTATCTTGCCGTACGATTGATCGTGAGAATGTATGGCAAATCCATTTTAAAATGGGCAGGTAAGAAAGCCATGGATCGAGTTCAACGCCAGTTTGAGCAACGTCAGAACGATTCTTCCTATCAAAACACTGCCAAGGAAGGCGAGACCATCATCAATAACAGTAATTCTACCTCAAGAACGCATACCCAACCATCCAAGAAAACGGTAGGTGAGTACGTCGACTATGAAGAAATTGACTAATTTTCGGTTTCTAACGATCATAGTTTATTCATGCAGTTTCAGTTCAAGAAAATAATACCGCATCTAGCGGTGTTTGTCATCTTCATCATTACCTCTCTAGCTTACTTTTATCCTGTACTTTCTGGTAAGAAGTTATACCAAAATGATATTGTTCAATACAAGGGTAACGCTAGACAACTTATTGAAAACAGGGAAGTTAATGGCGAGGAGATTTACTGGACAGATTCCGTTTTTGGAGGTATGCCTACCTATCAATTGGGCGCAAGGTATGACTATGACTTTATAGATAGTCTGGATCGTGCGATACGATTCCTGCCGCGTCCTGCAGATTATCTGTTCCTCTACTTTATTTGCTTCTACATTTTAATGATGGTGCTGCGCGTGGATTGGCGATTGGGTCTTTTAGGTGCGCTGGCCTTTGGATTTTCTACGTATCTAGTCATCATTTTGGGAGTTGGTCATAATGCCAAGGCTCATGCTATTGCCTACTTTCCGCTGGTTTTAAGTGGGATTATTCTGGTTTTTCAGCGCAGGTACATTTGGGGTGGTATTTTGACCGCTATTGCCATGGCGCTGGAGCTGCAGGCCAACCATCCACAAATGACCTATTACTTGTTGATGGCTGTGGCTGTGCTAGGCATCGCCTATTTAATCGATGCCATAAGGCGCAACATCTTACCTCATTACTTCAAGTCCATAGGTATCATGATCGCTGCGGTGCTCCTCGCGTTGGGAACTAATGCTAGTAATCTGCTCGCTACTAAAGAGTACAGTCAAGAGAGCACACGCGGCCCATCAGAGTTGACTATTAACGCTCAAGGCGAAAGCGTAACAACCACCAATGGCCTCGATTACGACTACATCACGCAATACAGTTATGGCATCGCAGAAAGTCTGAATCTAATCATCCCAAGGTTTGCTGGCGGCGGCAGCGGCGAGCGACCTGATGAGGAATCCAATACGGTTGATTTTCTAGTCACTACTTACGGCATTCCTAAAGCAGATGCCTTGGCATTTGCCCAGCAAAACGTTCCCTTATATTGGGGCGCACAACCTATTGTCGAGGCTCCAGCATATATAGGAATCACGGTTTTCTTTTTGGCACTGCTCGCTTGCTTTTTAATAAAAGGAAGGTTGAAATGGTGGACAATAGGAGCAGCCGTTCTCGCTTTGTTGCTTTCCTACGGCAAAAACCTGGATTTTTTGACCAGCTTTTTTGTTGAGTATGTGCCTTTGTATTCAAAATTTAGAGCGATCACCTCGATTCAGGTCATTATTGAATTGTGTATTCCTATTCTCGCCGTTGTTGGGCTGTATCAACTGTTCAATAAAAAACATTCTATAGAAGATAAATGGAAGGCGTTGAAGTATGTAGGATTAGGATTGAGTGGCGTGATTCTATTGATTGCGTTATTAGGAAATCAGTTCTTTGATTTTGCAGGTCCTTACGACGCGTCTTATAGAAATAGTGAGCAACTAGGACAAGGTTTTGTGGATGCGTTGCGTCAGGACCGTTTTGAAATGATGCGGGCAGATGCCTTTAGGTCTTTACTTTATGTGGGATTTATCGTGGCAGGCTTATTTCTGTATCTCAAGTCAAAACTTTCAGAAAACCTCTTGATCCTTGGATTGGGTATCTTGATTTTAATTGACCTTGTTGGTTTTGATCAGAATTACATCAACTACGAAGAAACCGCTACAGAGCGCAGCAACTTTGTAAGAGCCAGTGACTACGATCCGCCGTTTGATGCCACGCAGGCAGATCTTGAAATCGCAAAGGACGACGACCTTTTTAGAGTGTATGACCTTTTGCAGGATCCATTCAATTCGGGTCGCAGTCCCTATTTCCATAGATCTTTAGGTGGTTATCATGGTGCAAAACCTAAACGAATTTCAGATCTCGCCGATTTCTACCTAAGAGATGAAAATGGCTATCTAATACCAGAAGTTACTAGCCAGAATCGTGAGATACTCAACATGTTCAACGTGAAGTACATCATCACGGCAAACGAGAATCAAATTCAGATTCAAGAAAATGAAGAACGCCTAGGGCCAGCCTGGTTTGTAAAAGAATATGCAACGGTCAAGGATGCTAATGAGGAGATTCAATCATTGATTTATCTAAAGAGAGACAGTGTTGCTATCATCCAGGAAGATCAAAAAAACTGCTGAATCTGGAGATTAGATTTGATTTAATGGATTATTGAATGATCTATTGAAAACTAACCTATAAATCCAAGAGTTCACAGCCTGAACTAGCGTGTTTTCTGAAGCTTATTATCCGCATGGATGGAAAGCCACAATTGACGGTAAGGAAGTTCCTATTGCCAAAGTCAACTATGCACTTAGAGGTTTGAGCGTTCCTGCTGGTGATCATGAAATTGTTTTTGAATTTGATCCAGAAGTGGTCAAAACAGGAAATACCATCATGCTAGCGAGCAACGTGTTGTTAGGATTGCTCATTTTGGGATCGATCTTTCTGTGGATTCGTAAATCACGATAATTGAAACATCAATTGTTTATCGTTGCCTTTTACTGGCCGCCAGCTGGTGGTCCAGGCGTACAGCGATGGTTGAAGTTTGTGAAATACCTGCCTAAAGATCAATTTGACATCACGGTAATCATTCCAGAAAACCCTGATTATGCCAGTACGGATAATTCCTTGATGGACGAAATCCCTAAAGAGGTGAGGATTATTAAAGTGCCACTCAACGAGCCCAGCCGATGGATCAAAAAACTGTTTAAAGGCAAAACCAATAAATTGCAACGTGGTTTCATTGATAAAAAGCCAAGCCTTTTGGAGCGCGCGCTGCTATGGATTCGCGGGACTACTTCATTCCAGATGCTCGTGTTTCCTGGGTTAAAAATGTAGTAGACAAGCTGGAGAATGATATCGCTTTCCTGCCTGACCGGCAGGCAGGCGCGAAAGCGAACTCCATCATCACCACAGGGCCACCACATTCTGTGCATTTGATAGGACAAAGATTGAAGCAAAACGCCAAGTTCCAAAACCTACAATGGATCGCAGATTTTAGAGATCCATGGACCACCATAGGTTATCATAAATCGTTGCGATTGACACAAAAGTCTGCGAAAAGCATCAGGAACTGGAACGACAAGTATTGAATCAGGCTGATCAACTGATCGTCACCAGTCCATCCACAAAACCGAGTTTGACTCCAAACCTCACAACCAGTACTGTGAT
>NZ_CM009580.1 GCF_002994045.1 Nonlabens agnitus | reverse complement strand
ACCGCTCCTGGTGCAAGGCTAGCGATCGGTCCGCCGGTAAGGCTGCCGTTAGGCGCCACTAGTAGTGGATCCGTGATCGTGATATCCGTCAACGTAGTCGCTCCGGTGTTCGTTACAGTGAAGCTGTAGCTGATCGTCTCGCCCAACTGTGCGAAGCCGTCACCGTTCTCATCGTTGAACGTGCTCTCCTTAAGCAGCGATATGTCACTGTCATCTGGAAGGTCCGTATCCGTTGGATCATCTGGATCGCCGTCGCCGTCTGGATCCTCATCCGTCGGGTTGTTAGGGTCATCAGAGGTATCCGTCACATCGTCACCATCAGGATTCGTTCCCGTGGCAAGTGCCTGGTTGGTTACCGTTCCCGCATCAATGTCGGACTGCTGGATCGTGTAGCTTCCGCTAAAGGTCGTCGTGTCCACCGCTCCAGGTGCAAGGCTCGCGATAGGGCCGCCAGTAAGGCTGCCGTTAGGCGCCACTAGTAGTGGATCCGTGATCGTGATATCCGTCAACGTAGTCGCTCCGGTGTTCGTTACAGTGAAGCTGTAGCTGATCGTCTCGCCCAACTGTGCGAAGCCGTCACCGTTCTCATCGTTGAACGTGCTCTCCTTAAGCAGCGATATGTCACTGTCATCTGGAAGGTCCGTATCCGTTGGATCATCTGGATCGCCGTCGCCGTCTGGATCCTCATCCGTCGGGTTGTTAGGGTCATCAGAGGTATCGTCACATCGTCACCATCAGGATTCGTTCCGTGGCAAGTGCCTGGTTGGTTACCGTTCCCGCATCAATGTCGGACTGCTGGATCGTGTAGCTTCCGCTAAAGGTCGTCGTGTCCACCGCTCCAGGTGCAAGGCTCGCGATAGGGCGCCAGTAAGGCTGCCGTTAGGCGCCACTAGTAGTGGATCCGTGATCGTGATATCCGTCAACGTAGTCGCTCCGGTGTTCGTTACAGTGAGCTGTAGCTGATCGTCTCGCCAACTGTGCGAAGCCGTCACCGTTCTCATCGTTGAACGTGCTCTCCTTAAGCAGCGATATGTCACTGTCATCTGGAAGGTCCGTATCCGTTGGGTCATCTGGGTCGCCGTCGCCGTCCGGATCCTCATCCGTCGGTTGTTAGGGTCATCAGAGGTATCCGTCACATCGTCCCATCAGGATTCGTTCCCGTGGCAAGTGCCTGGTTGGTTACGTTCCCGCATCAATGTCGGACTGCTGGATCGTGTAGCTTCCGCTAAAGGTCGTCGTGTCCACCGCTCCAGGTGCAAGGCTCGCGATAGGCCGCCAGTAAGGCTGCCGTTAGGCGCCACAGTAGTGGATCCGTGATCGTGATATCCGTCAACGTAGTCGCTCCGGTGTTCGTTACAGTGAAGCTGTAGCTGATCGTCTCGCCCAACTGTGCGAAGCCGTCACCGTTCTCATCGTTGAACGTGCTCTCCTTAAGCAGCAATATGTCACTGTCATCCGGAAGGTCCGTATCCGTTTGATCATTCTCCAGGTTGCTGTTGTCATCCGAAAGGTCGCTGACATCATCTCCATCAGGTGTCGTTCCCGTAGCCGTAGCCTGGTTCGATACGCTCTGCGCATCGATGTCGGACTGCTGGATCGTGTAGCTTCCGCTAAAGGTCGTCGTGTCCGTTGCTCCTGGTGCCAGTGTAGCGATGGGACCGCCAGTCAACGTACCGTTGGCACCATCAAGTAGTGGATCCGTTACCGTTACATTCGTTAGGGTCGTAGCACCACTGTTCGTCACCTCAAAGCTGTAGCTGATCGTCTCGCCAACTGAGCAAAGCCATCGCCGTTCTCATCGTTGAACACAGAGGTCTTGATGATCGATATCTCGCTGTCCTCAGGAAGATTCGTATCCGTTGGATCATTCTCTAGGTTGCTGTTGTCATCCGAAAGGTCGCTGACATCATCTCCATCAGGTGTCGTTCCCGTAGCCGTAGCCTGGTTCGATACGCTCTGAGCATCGATGTCCGACTGCTGGATCGTGTAGCTTCCACTAAAGGTCGCCGTGTCTACCGCTCCTGGTGCAAGGCTCGCGATAGGACCGCCGGTAAGGCTGCCGCTTGGCGCCACCAATAGTGGATCCGTTACCGTCACATTCGTTAGGGTCGTAGCTCCACTGTTCGTTACCTCAAAGCTGTAGCTGATCGTCTCGCCCAACTGAGCAAAGCCGTCACCGTTCTCATCGTTGAACACAGAGGTCTTGATGATCGATATCTCGCTGTCCTCAGGAAGATTCGTATCCGTTGGATCATCCTCCAGGTTGCTGTTGTCATCCGATAGGTCGCTCACATCATCTCCGTCAGGTGTCGTTCCCGTAGCCGTAGCCTGATTCGATACGCTCTGAGCATCGATGTCCGACTGCTGGATCGTGTAGCTTCCACTAAAGGTCGTCGTGTCTACCGCTCCTGGTGCAAGGCTCGCGATCGGTCCGCCGGTAAGGCTGCCGCTTGGCGCCACCAATAATGGATCCGTTACCGTCACATTCGTTAGGGTCGTAGCTCCACTGTTCGTTACCTCGAAGCTGTAGCTGATCGTCTCGCCCAACTGAGCAAAACCATCGCCATTCTCATCGTTGAACACAGAGGTCTTGATGATCGATATCTCGCTGTCCTCAGGAAGATTCGTATCCGTTGGATCATTCTCCAGGTTGCTGTTGTCATCCGAAAGGTCGCTCACATCATCTCCGTCAGGTGTCGTTCCCGTAGCCGTAGCCTGGTTCGATACGCTCTGCGCATCGATGTCGGACTGCTGGATCGTGTAGCTTCCGCTAAAGGTCGTCGTGTCCGTTGCTCCTGGTGCCAGTGTAGCGATGGGACCGCCAGTCAACGTACCGTTGGCACCATCAAGTAGTGGATCCGTTACCGTTACATTCGTTAGGTCGTAGCACCACTGTTCGTCACCTCAAAGCTGTAGCTGATCGTCTCGCCCAACTGAGCAAAGCCATCGCCGTTCTCATCGTTGAACACAGACGTCTTGATGATCGATATCTCGCTGTCCTCGGGAAGGTCCGTATCCGTTGGATCATTCTCAATTGGGCTATTATCATCAGAAGTATCCGTGACATTATTATTATCAGGATCTTGTCCAGTAACAATTGCTTGATTCGTGACTTGCAAATTATCAATATCTGACTGCTGGATCGTGTAGCTTCCGCTGAAGGTCGTCGTGTCTATCGCTCCAGGTACAAGGCTCGTAATAGGACCGCCAGTCAATGTACCGTTTATTCCTTGTAATAATGGGTCAGATAAAACAATGTTAGTAATTGTCCTATTACCTGCATTTCTTATAGTAAATGAATAACTGACAGTTTCACCAACCTGAGCGGACCCATCTCCATTCTCATCATTAAAGGTTCCTCTCTTAATAAGGTTAATCGCATCGACCGCATCGTAAGATGTTATAGTCGGATCGTTTTCGAAATTACTATTATCATCTGATAGATCGTGACATTTGAATTATCGGGATCTTGTGCTTCGACGTCGCTTGATTGCTGACCTGTGATGCGTTTACGTCAGTTAAGGATAAAGTATAAGTTCCTACAAACGTATTCGAATCACTTTCGCCAGGTACAAGGCTCGCAATAGGGCCACCCGTAAGACTGCCATTTGGTGTAACCAATAACGGGTCTGCAATAATAACGTTCGTTAACGTAACATTTCCGGTATTTGTTACTACAAAAGAATAACTTATATTTCGCCAACCTGCGCCACTCCATCATTGTTCTCATCGTTGAAAACCCCTATTTTAATCAAAGATATTCTACCATTTTTTAGAAGGTCCGTATCCGTTGGATCATTCTCCAGGTTGCTGTTGTCATCCGATAGGTCGCTGACATCATCTCCGTCAGGTGTCGTTCCGTAGCCGTAGCCTGGTTCGATACGCTCTGAGCATCGATGTCCGACTGCTGGATCGTGTAGCTTCCACTAAAGGTCGCCGTGTCTACCGCTCCTGGTGCAAGGCTCGCGATAGGACCGCCGGTAAGGCTGCCGCTTGGCGCCACCAATAGTGGATCCGTTACCGTCACATTCGTTAGGGTCGTAGCTCCACTGTTCGTTACCTCAAAGCTGTAGCTGATCGTCTCGCCCAACTGAGCAAAGCCGTCACCGTTCTCATCGTTGAACACAGAGGTCTTGATGATCGATATCTCGCTGTCCTCAGGAAGATTCGTATCCGTTGGATCATCCTCCAGGTTGCTGTTGTCATCCGATAGGTCGCTCACATCATCTCCGTCAGGTGTCGTTCCCGTAGCCGTAGCCTGATTCGATACGCTCTGAGCATCGATGTCCGACTGCTGGATCGTGTAGCTTCCGCTAAAGGTCGTCGTGTCTATCGCTCCTGGTGCCAGTGTAGCGATCGGGCCGCCGGTAAGGCTGCCGCTTGGCGCCACCAATAGTGGATCCGTTACCGTTACATTCGTTAGGGTCGTAGCTCCACTGTTCGTTACCTCGAAGCTGTAGCTGATCGTCTCCCCAACTGAGCAAAGCCGTCACCATTCTCATCGTTGAACACAGAGGTCTTGATGATCGATATCTCGCTGTCCTCAGGAAGATTCGTATCCGTTGGATCATCCTCCAGGTTGCTGTTGTCATCCGATAGGTCGCTCACATCATCTCCGTCAGGTGTCGTTCCGTAGCCGTAGCCTGGTTCGATACGCTCTGCGCATCGATGTCGGACTGCTGGATCGTGTAGCTTCCGCTAAAGGTCGTGTCGTTGCTCCTGGTGCCAGTGTAGCGATGGGACCGCCAGTCAACGTACCGTTGGCACCATCAAGTAGTGGATCCGTTACCGTTACATTCGTTAGGGTCGTAGCTCCACTGTTCGTCACCTCAAAGCTGTAGCTGATCGTCTCGCCCAACTGAGCAAAGCCATCGCCGTTCTCATCGTTGAACACAGAGGTCTTGATGATCGATATCTCGCTGTCCTCAGGAAGATTCGTATCCGTTGGATCATTCTCTAGGTTGCTGTTGTCATCCGAAAGGTCGCTGACATCATCTCCATCAGGTGTCGTTCCGTAGCCGTAGCCTGGTTCGATACGCTCTGAGCATCTATGTCCGACTGCTGGATCGTGTAGCTTCGCTAAAGGTCGCCGTGTCTACCGCTCCTGGTGCCAGTGTAGCGATGGGACCGCCAGTCAACGTACCGTTGGCACCATCAAGTAGTGGATCCGTTACCGTCACATTCGTAAGGGTCGTAGCTCCACTGTTCGTCACCTCAAAGCTGTAGCTGATCGTCTCGCCCAACTGAGCAAAGCCATCGCCGTTCTCATCGTTGAACACCGACGTCTTGATGATCGATATCTCGCTGTCCTCGGGAAGGTCCGTACCCGTTGGATCATTCTCCAGGTTGCTGTTGTCATCCGATAGGTCGCTGACATCATCTCCGTCAGGTGTCGTTCCGTACCGTAGCCTGGTTCGATACGCTCTGAGCATCGATGTCGGACTGCTGGATCGTGTAGCTTCGCTAAAGGTCGCCGTGTCTACCGCTCCTGGTGCAAGGCTCGCGATCGGTCCGCCGGTAAGGCTGCCGCTTGGCGCCACCAATAATGGATCCGTTACCGTCACATTCGTTAGGGTCGTAGCTCCACTGTTCGTTACCTCGAAGCTGTAGCTGATCGTCTCGCCAACTGAGCAAAACCATCGCCATTCTC
>NZ_CM009579.1 GCF_002994045.1 Nonlabens agnitus | reverse complement strand
GCCAGTAAGGCTGCCGTTAGGCGCCACCAGTAGTGGATCCGTGATCGTGATATCCGTCAACGTAGTCGCTCGGTGTTCGTTACAGTGAAGCTGTAGCTGATCGTCTCGCCCAACTGTGCGAAGCCGTCACCGTTCTCATCGTGAACGTGCTCTCCTTAAGCAGCAATATGTTCACTGTCATCCCGAAGGTCCGTATCCGTTGGATCATTCTCCAGGTTGCTTTGTCATCCGAAAGGTCGCTGACATCATCTCCATCAGGTGTCGTTCCCGTAGCCGTTAGCCTGGTTCGATACGCTCGCGCCATCGATGTCGGACTGCTGGATCGTGTAGCTTCCGCTAAAGGTCGTCGTGCCGTTGCTCCTGGTGCCAGTGTAGCGATGGACGCCAGTCAACGACCGTTGGCACCATCCAAGTAGTGGATCCGTTACCGTTACATTCGTTAGGGTCGTAGCACCACTGTTCGTCACCTCAAAGCTGTAGCTGATCGTCTCGCCAACTGAGCAAAAGCATCGCCGTTCTCATCGTTGAACACAGAGGTCTTGATGATCGATATCTCGCGTCCTCAGGAAGTTCGTATCCGTTGGATCATTCTCTAGGTTGCTGTTGTCATCCGAAAGGCGCTGACATCATCTCCATCAGGTGTCGTTCCCGTAGCCGTAGCCTGGTTCGATACGCTCTGAGCATCGATGTCCGACGCTGGATCGTGTAGCTTCCACTAAAGGTCGCCGTGTCTACCGTCCTGGTGCAAGGCTCGCGATAGGACCGCCGGTAAGGCTGCCGCTTGGCGCCACCAATAGTGATCCGTTCCGTCACATTCGTTAGGGTCGTAGCCCACTGTTCGTTACCTCAAAGCTGTAGCTGATCGTCTCGCCCAACTGAGCAAAGCCGTCACCGTTCTCATCGTTGAACAACAGAGGTCTTGATGATCGATATCTCGCTGTCCTCAGGAAGATTCGTATCCGTTGGATCATCCTCCAGGTTGCTGTGTCATCCGATAGGTCGCTCACATTCATCTCCGTCAGGTCGTTCCCGTAGCCGTAGCCTGATTCGATACGCTCTGAGCATCGATGCCGACTGCTGGATCGGTAGCTTCCACTAAAGGTCGTCGTGTCTACCGTTCCTGGTGCAAGGCTCGCGATCGGTCCGCCGGTAAGGCTGCCGCTGGCGCCACCAATAATGATCCGTTACCGTCACATTCGTAGGGCGTAGCTCCACTGTTCGTTACCTCGAAGCTGTAGCTGATCGTCTCGCCCAACTGAGCAAAACCATCGCCTTCTCTCGTTGAACACAGAGGTCTTGATGATCGATATCTCGCTGTCTCAGGAAGATTCGTATCCGTTGGATCATTCTCCAGGTTGCGTTGTCATCCGAAAGGTCGCTCACATCATCTCCGTCAGTTGTGTTCCCGTAGCCGTAGCCTGGTTCGATACGCTCTGCGCATCGATGTCGGACTGCTGGTCGTGTAGCTTCCGCTAAAGGTCGTCGTGTCCGTTGCTCCTGGTGCCAGTGTAGCGATGGGACCGCCAGTCAACGTACCGTTGGCACCATCAAGTAGTGGATCCGTTACCGTTACATTCGTTAGGGTCGTAGCACCACTGTTCGTCACCTCAAAGCTGTAGCTGATCGTCTCGCCCAACTGAGCAAAGCCATCGCCGTTCTCATCGTTGAACACAGACGTCTTGATGATCGATATCTCGCTGTCCTCGGGAAGGTCCGTATCCGTTGGATCATTCTCAATTGGGCTATTATCATCAGAAGTATCCGTGACATTATTATTATCAGGATCTTGTCCAGTAACAATTGCTTGATTCGTGACTTGCAAATTATCAATATCTGACTTGCTGGATCGTGTAGCTTCCGCTGAAGGTCGTCGTGTCTATCGCTCCAGGTACAAGGCTCGTAATAGGACCGCCAGTCAATGTACCGTTTATTCCTTGTAATAATGGGTCAGATAAAACAATGTTAGTAATTGTCCTATTACCTGCATTTCTTATAGTAAATGAATAACTGACAGTTTCACCAACCTGAGCGGACCCATCTCCATTCTCATCATTAAAGGTTCCTCTCTTAATAAGGTTAATCGCATCGACCGCATCGTAAGATGTTATAGTCGGATCGTTTTCGAAATTACTATTATCATCTGATAGATCCGTGACATTTGAATTATCGGGATCTTGTGCTTCGACGGTCGCTTGATTGCTGACCTGTGATGCGTTTACGTCAGTTAAGGATAAAGTATAAGTTCCTACAAACGTATTCGAATCACTTTCGCCAGGTACAAGGCTCGCAATAGGGCCACCCGTAAGACTGCCATTTGGTGTAACCAATAACGGGTCTGCAATAATAACGTTCGTTAACGTAACATTTCCGGTATTTGTTACTACAAAAGAATAACTTATAGTTTCGCCAACCTGCGCCACTCCATCATTGTTCTCATCGTTGAAAACCCCTATTTTAATCAAAGATATTCTACCATTTTTAAGAAGGTCCGTATCCGTTGGATCATTCTCCAGGTTGCTGTTGTCATCCGATAGGTCGCTGACATCATCTCCGTCAGGTGTCGTTCCCGTAGCCGTAGCCTGGTTCGATACGCTCTGAGCATCGATGTCCGACTGCTGGATCGTGTAGCTTCCACTAAAGGTCGCCGTGTCTACCGCTCCTGGTGCAAGGCTCGCGATAGGACCGCCGGTAAGGCTGCCGCTTGGCGCCACCAATAGTGGATCCGTTACCGTCACATTCGTTAGGGTCGTAGCTCCACTGTTCGTTACCTCAAAGCTGTAGCTGATCGTCTCGCCCAACTGAGCAAAGCCGTCACCGTTCTCATCGTTGAACACAGAGGTCTTGATGATCGATATCTCGCTGTCCTCAGGAAGATTCGTATCCGTTGGATCATCCTCCAGGTTGCTGTTGTCATCCGATAGGTCGCTCACATCATCTCCGTCAGGTGTCGTTCCCGTAGCCGTAGCCTGATTCGATACGCTCTGAGCATCGATGTCCGACTGCTGGATCGTGTAGCTTCCGCTAAAGGTCGTCGTGTCTATCGCTCCTGGTGCCAGTGTAGCGATCGGGCCGCCGGTAAGGCTGCCGCTTGGCGCCACCAATAGTGGATCCGTTACCGTTACATTCGTTAGGGTCGTAGCTCCACTGTTCGTTACCTCGAAGCTGTAGCTGATCGTCTCGCCCAACTGAGCAAAGCCGTCACCATTCTCATCGTTGAACACAGAGGTCTTGATGATCGATATCTCGCTGTCCTCAGGAAGATTCGTATCCGTTGGATCATCCTCCAGGTTGCTGTTGTCATCCGATAGGTCGCTCACATCATCTCCGTCAGGTGTCGTTCCCGTAGCCGTAGCCTGGTTCGATACGCTCTGCGCATCGATGTCGGACTGCTGGATCGTGTAGCTTCCGCTAAAGGTCGTGTCCGTTGCTCCTGGTGCCAGTGTAGCGATGGGACCGCCAGTCAACGTACCGTTGGCACCATCAAGTAGTGGATCCGTTACCGTTACATTCGTTAGGGTCGTAGCTCCACTGTTCGTCACCTCAAAGCTGTAGCTGATCGTCTCGCCCAACTGAGCAAAGCCATCGCCGTTCTCATCGTTGAACACAGAGGTCTTGATGATCGATATCTCGCTGTCCTCAGGAAGATTCGTATCCGTTGGATCATTCTCTAGGTTGCTGTTGTCATCCGAAAGGTCGCTGACATCATCTCCATCAGGTGTCGTTCCCGTAGCCGTAGCCTGGTTCGATACGCTCTGAGCATCTATGTCCGACTGCTGGATCGTGTAGCTTCCGCTAAAGGTCGCCGTGTCTACCGCTCCTGGTGCCAGTGTAGCGATGGGACCGCCAGTCAACGTACCGTTGGCACCATCAAGTAGTGGATCCGTTACCGTCACATTCGTAAGGGTCGTAGCTCCACTGTTCGTCACCTCAAAGCTGTAGCTGATCGTCTCGCCCAACTGAGCAAAGCCATCGCCGTTCTCATCGTTGAACACCGACGTCTTGATGATCGATATCTCGCTGTCCTCGGGAAGGTCCGTACCCGTTGGATCATTCTCCAGGTTGCTGTTGTCATCCGATAGGTCGCTGACATCATCTCCGTCAGGTGTCGTTCCCGTAGCCGTAGCCTGGTTCGATACGCTCTGAGCATCGATGTCGGACTGCTGGATCGTGTAGCTTCCGCTAAAGGTCGCCGTGTCTACCGCTCCTGGTGCAAGGCTCGCGATCGGTCCGCCGGTAAGGCTGCCGCTTGGCGCCACCAATAATGGATCCGTTACCGTCACATTCGTTAGGGTCGTAGCTCCACTGTTCGTTACCTCGAAGCTGTAGCTGATCGTCTCGCCCAACTGAGCAAAACCATCGCCATTCTCATCGTTGAACACAGAGGTCTTGATGATCGATATCTCGCTGTCCTCAGGAAGATTCGTATCCGTTGGATCATTCTCCAGGTTGCTGTTGTCATCCGAAAGGTCGCTCACATCATCTCCGTCAGGTGTCGTTCCCGTAGCCGTAGCCTGGTTCGATACGCTCTGCGCATCGATGTCGGACTGCTGGATCGTGTAGCTTCCGCTAAAGGTCGTCGTGTCCGTTGCTCCTGGTGCCAGTGTAGCGATGGGACCGCCAGTCAACGTACCGTTGGCACCATCAAGTAGTGGATCCGTTACCGTTACATTCGTTAGGGTCGTAGCACCACTGTTCGTCACCTCAAAGCTGTAGCTGATCGTCTCGCCCAACTGAGCAAAGCCATCGCCGTTCTCATCGTTGAACACAGAGGTCTTGATGATCGATATCTCGCTATCCTCAGGAAGATTCGTATCCGTTGGATCATTCTCCAGATTGCTGTTGTCATCCGATAGGTCGCTCACATCATCTCCGTCAGGTGTCGTTCCCGTAGCCGTAGCCTGGTTCGATACGCTCTGCGCATCGATGTCCGACTGCTGGATCGTGTAGCTTCCACTAAAGGTCGCCGTGTCCACCGATCCAGGTGCCAGTGTAGCGATCGGGCCGCCGGTAAGGCTGCCGCTTGGCGCCACCAATAGTGGATCCGTTACCGTCACATTCGTAAGGGTCGTAGCTCCACTGTTCGTTACCTCAAAGCTGTAGCTGATCGTCTCGCCCAATTGAGCAAAGCCATCACCATTCTCATCGTTGAACACAGAGGTCTTGATGATAGATATCTCGCTGTCCTCAGGAAGATTCGTATCCGTTGGATCATTCTCTAGGTTGCTGTTGTCATCCGATAGGTCGCTGACATCATCTCCGTCAGGTGTCGTTCCCGTAGCCGTAGCCTGGTTCGATACGCTCTGAGCATCGATGTCCGACTGCTGGATCGTGTAGCTTCCGCTAAAGGTCGTCGTGTCCGTTGCTCCTGGTGCCAGTGTAGCGATGGGGCCGCCGGTAAGGCTGCCGCTTGGCGCCACCAATAGTGGATCCGTTACCGTCACATTCGTTAGGGTCGTAGCTCCACTGTTCGTTACCTCAAAGCTGTAGCTGATCGTCTCGCCCAACTGAGCAAAGCCGTCACCGTTCTCATCGTTGAACACAGAGGTCTTGATGATCGATATCTCGCTGTCCTCAGGAAGATTCGTATCCGTTGGATCATCCTCCAGGTTGCTGTTGTCATCCGAAAGGTCGCTGACATCATCTCCGTCAGGTGTCGTTCCCGTAGCCGTAGCCTGGTTCGATACACTCTGCGCATCGATGTCCGACTGCTGGATCGTGTAGCTTCCACTAAAGGTCGCCGTGTCCACCGCTCCAGGTGCAAGTGTAGCGATCGGGCCGCCGGTAAGGCTGCCGCTTGGCGCCACCAATAGTGGATCCGTTACCGTCACATTCGTTAGGGTCGTAGCTCCACTGTTCGTTACCTCAAAGCTGTAGCTGATCGTCTCGCCCAACTGAGCAAAGCCGTCACCGTTCTCATCGTTGAACACAGAGGTCTTGATGATCGATATCTCGCTGTCCTCAGGAAGATTCGTATCCGTTGGATCATCCTCCAGGTTGCTGTTGTCATCCGAAAGGTCGCTGACATCATCTCCGTCAGGTGTCGTTCCCGTAGCCGTAGCCTGGTTCGATACACTCTGCGCATCGATGTCCGACTGCTGGATCGTGTAGCTTCCACTAAAGGTCGTCGTGTCTATCGCTCCTGGTGCAAGGCTCGCAATAGGACCGCCTGTCAATGTACCGTTGGCACCATCAAGTAGTGGGTCCGTTACCGTTACATTGGTAAGGGTCTGGTTACCCGTATTAGTTACAGTGAAGCTGTAGGTGATCACCTCGCCTACCTGCGCTCTACCGTCATTGTTATTCGCTGCCGTTCCGCTGCCACTATCAGTGAAAGTTCCCGTCTTGATGATCGCAATGGAAGGAGCAGAAGGAACCGTAGTTATCGTTGGATCGTTCTGTAGGTTGCTGTTGTCATCTGAAAGGTCCGTGACTTGTGTGTTCTGTGGGGTCGTCCCTGTAGCCGTAGCCTGATTGCTGAATCGACCAGAGTTAATGTCTGCCTGGGTAACTCTATAGCTTCCCGTAAAAGTCGTAGCGTTGGTTGCTCCTGGCGCAAGGCTCGCAATAGGACCACCCGTAATCGAACCGTTTGGCGCCACCAATAATGGATCCGTAACCCTAACATTGGTAAGGGTCTGGTTACCCGTATTCGTTACAGTGAAGCTGTAAGTGATCACCTCGCCTACCTGTGCTCTACCGTCATTGTTATTCGCTGCCGTTCCGCTGCCACTATCAGTGAAAGTTCCCGCCTTGATGATCGCAATGGAAGGAGCAGAAGGAACCGTAGTTACCGTTGGATCGTTCTGTAGATTGCTGTTGTCATCCGATAGATCCGTGACCTGTGTGTTCTGTGGCGTCGTCCCTGTAGCCGTAGCCTGATTGCTGAATCGACCAGAGTTAATGTCTGCCTGGGTAACTCTATAGCTTCCCGTAAAAGTCGTAGCGTTGGTTGCTCCTGGCGCAAGGCTCGCAATAGGACCACCCGTAATCGAACCGTTTGGCGCCACCAATAATGGATCCGTAACCCTAACATTGGTAAGGGTCTGGTTACCCGTATTCGTTACAGTGAAGCTGTAAGTGATCACCTCGCCTACCTGTGCTCTACCGTCATTGTTATTCGCTGCCGTTCCGCTGCCACTGTCGGTGAAAGTTCCCGTCTTGATGATCGCAATGGAAGGAGCAGAAGGAACCGTAGTTATCGTTGGATCGTTCTGTAGGTTACTGTTGTCATCCGATAGATCCGTGACCTGTGTGTTCTGTGGCGTCGTCCCTGTAGCCGTAGCCTGATTGCTGAATCGACCAGAGTTAATGTCTGCCTGGGTAACTCTATAGCTTCCCGTAAAAGTCGTAGCGTTGGTTGCTCCTGGCGCAAGGCTCGCAATAGGACCACCCGTAATCGAACCGTTTGGCGCCACCAATAATGGATCCGTAACCCTAACATTGGTAAGGGTCTGGTTACCCGTATTCGTTACAGTGAAGCTGTAAGTGATCACCTCGCCTACCTGCGCTCTACCGTCATTGTTATTCGCTGCCGTTCCGCTGCCACTATCAGTGAAAGTTCCCGTCTTGATGATCGCAATAGCACCGTTTGTTGTCAAAGGAGTGATCGTAATGTCATCGGGATTACCATTACCATTGGTATCAACGTTTGTGTTGTTTCCAGGGTCATCAGACAAATCGGTGATTGTATCACCAGTTGGATTTGTTGAAGTTCCTGAAATTTGATTCAAAACTCTTCCCGCGTCAAGTTCTGGCTGAGTAATAGAGTGTGTACTAGTTAAATTTACAGATGCTCCAGCAGCAAGAGACGCTATCTGAGTCTGACTAAGAGTACCATTGTTATCTGTAAGAGAAATATTGGATAAGGTGGAGTTACCTGTGTTAGTAACAACTACATCGTAAGTGATCGTTTGATCTACTGAATTATAAGTACCAGGCCTATCTGCTTTTGTAATCGCGAGAGAAGACCCTACGATAAGTAAAGCTGAATTACTATTAACATTTGAACATTTATATGACGAGCTAGTTACTACAACTCTGTAAAGATTTCCATTAAATGAAGCAGGTGCATTTGTTACTGTAAGCGTATTCGTATTTACACCACTGTAATTAGCATTATTAGAAATATTAGTAAACGCTCCTCCTGTACTTACCTGCCATCTATAAACAGGGTTACTTCCGGTTACCGCAACACTAAATTGGTTGGTATTATTACCTGCTATAATAGCCGTATCGTTTTGAGGCTGCGAAGTAATTGCAATTGGGGTACCAGCTTCTCTCGCATCTGAAGTCCCATTGTTATTTCCGTCTGCTGGTCGTACGTTATAATTAGTTCCAGCTGCATTCACTGTTTGACCGCCGCCACTTGTCACCAAACCATTAGCGTTAACCGTAACTGGCTGTCCACCTACTTGACCATCACCGTCAGGATCTTGAAAGCCACCTTCAATAACGTCAGTACATCCATCGTTGTCTGCATCTCTATCTATTCTATTTGGGAAGGCGTCATTATCATTATTAGCAGTGTTACCACCTTCGTCAACATCAGTTATCCCATCATTATCATCATCTAGATCCACAGAATCTGCAACACCATCACGGTCAAAGTCAGGACCATCAACGAAATCACGGTTAACAATAGAAGCTTCAAAAAGCCTCACATTAATTCTATTATCGTTCGCACCATCCACGTCAGATACTGAAGCCAATGCAAAGCCAGTTGGAACATCAGTAGCAGGATCTACCTCTCTTACTACAAAATCTTCAAAACCTAAAGAAGCATTACGAGTTACTTGAAACTGATAACTTCCATTCGCACCTGTGGTGGTGGTGGCAATTAAAGTCCCGTCGGGTCGCTCCAACCTCACGGTAACTCCTGAAATAGGCGTACCGTCATCCCTACGAACAGCACCACATATCAAAGGCTGGGTCACAAAAACCGTAACTGGCTGTTGAAATTGAGCTCGCTCTAATACTAATGCAAAAAATCTATTTGATTGCGTACCTGAACCTACCTTTCCAATTCGGTATGTAAATGAGTTCCTATTCTCATAATAATTACTAAAAGTATAACGAGGGTCTTCATCAATAGGCTCAATAGGAGCTGATTGATTATCTACGTTTCGTCCGCGAATAATATTAGCATTACGTGTAATATCTATTTGAGTAACTGCAGATCTTGTAAAGGCATCGGTTAGAGATAATTCAGCAAACTCCTGAATTCCGGGACTTCCATCAATATCGAACGGTGTTGCAAAAAAGCAGACATCATTCGCAGCCCTATTGGTACCAGACTCAACAAGCCTAATTCTAAACAAAGCGCTAATTTCTCCAGAACTTGTCGCTGAAATTCTTGGCTGAAATGCTCTAGGCAATCCATCTGAAGATACATCGATATCCAAAAGTGAAGTATTATTCAGTTCAAGTATCTCCACTAAAACATCTATTGCAGGATTTTGGTTGATTGATCCCGCAGCATTGGCAAATCGATAACGAGTACCGACTGCAAGTGGAGCCCCACCATTATCAATTGTAGGTGTAGATGAAAAGGAAACGACATCAAAACAGTTCTCCCTTAAACAGGAACGTGATTGACCTATCGCAGTAAGCGAAGACAATCCAATAATAAATAATAGTAAAAAATGTAGTGAAGATTTTTTTACAAAAGTAGAGTTGCTCATTGACTATTTGATTAAATGATTCAATAGCACTAAATAAGGGAACTCACCCAATTGCAAAAACAAAATATGTGCAGCTGATACTAATCCCCTAACTTTAGTAACATTGCTTCAAGGCATATCGCCTCTAAGACCAACAAAATTACTCTAATTACTGACGCTCACAAATACTTTCGCTTTGCTTGGGAATTAAACGATAAAAGTATAGAATACCTAAAAAAATATAACTTAAGTTAAAGAATATCAATGATAGGTGTTGCATTCGACTGAAAAAGATCAAAACATCCAAAATATTCAACCGTTAAACACCAGATTTTAAAGAATCACGCTTTCGCGAAAGCGTACTCAGTTTTACTTGCAACTAGCTAATAATCAATAGATTCATTAGGTTTTTTCCTACAATTTAACAAGATGAAGGAATCCAAGGAAAGTCTAATAAAGTTTGATGCTGTGCTAAATTCTAGAAAAATAGCACAATAAAAAACCCTTCAGTTTCCTGAAGGGTTTGTAGTAGCGGGAACTGGACTCGAACCAGTGACCTTCGGGTTATGAGCCCGACGAGCTACCTACTGCTCTATCCCGCGATGTAAATGTTATTTTTCAACTTGGCGAGAAGCCTGTAAGTAATAAGCTTACCTGAAAAACGTCCCTTTCTTTCGATTGGGATGGCAAATATACAACCATTCCGTTATTCCTGCAAGCTAATTTTGTGTTTGATGGATCGGCATAGTTAAACTATTCTCAAATGACAATAGCTTAGGATATTAGCAATTGAAGAATGAATAACTTCAAAATAAAAACCATGGATACCCAAGTAAATACTGAAAAATACCTGCAAAGCATTCTAGAGAAAACATATGATGCGCAACGAGGTTATGCCAACGCCGCCGAGGTTACTGAAAATGTACAACTCAAACGTTGGTTTGCCCAACAAGGTGCCAGACGCACTCAATATGCCGCGAGCATCGCTGGCGAAATGAAAGGAATGAACGAGCATCCAGAATTTGACGGTTCCTTTCAAGGTGATGTACACCGTAGCTGGATGAATATCAAGGCCGCATTAAGCAGTAATAAGGATGAAACCATTCTTGAAGAATGTTTAAGGGGTGAAAATGCTGCCGTAGCAGAGTATTCTCAAATTCTAGAACATAAAAACGAGCTGCCACAAACTATTGTAAGTGTTCTTGAAGCCCAAAAGGATGAGATAAACGCCACCATTAACCAAATCAAAAGACTTGAAGATATTGCAGACCATCTAGATGATTAAGAAATAAAAGACTCTATCAAAAGCCGCTCCTCGAGCGGCTTTTTTATTGGCCTATTTCTTTAGCTTCAAAATGGAGCAGTTCTCCATCTTCAAATTGCACTGTGATTTCTATGGGGTTGCAGCACACCTCACAATCCTCGACATAGGTTTGTGAGTAGGCAGGATCCAGCAGCATACTTATTTCCTGCCAGCAGTGTGGACATGAAAAGAAGTATTCTATCATAAAGGCTGTGATAAAAGTTCGCCAGCCAATTGCAGGAGCTGTATTTCTGCAAGCTTAGCAACATACTTTGCTTGATTGCGAGTGGTTCGGGCGTTGACCAAATTAATTTGGGCTTGACGTAGTTCTATGCTTGTAATTTGCCCCAAACGATAACGTTCTTGAGATCTGTCAAAATTGTTTTGATTGGTCTCTACGTTCTGGGTTTGCAAATTGTAAATAGCAATGGCATTTTGATAATTCCCTCGAGCATTTGCGATGTCGCGCATCACTTGCTTTTCAGTTTGCTGTAAACGCAGACGTTCATTTTCAGCAGTGATTTTTGCATTTCTAATGCCTGTGATGGAACGACCGCCATCAAAAATGTCCCAAGTAAGCGTGGCGCCTAAATTGATGGCATCACTGGTACTCGTCCTGGATGGGAAAAACGCACTTTCTGGATCTTCTGACCTATTCCAACCGTAGCTACCGCTCAGACCTATTCGAGGTAGGAGCAATGCTTTGGCGGTATTCACATCCCATTCGCTTATCTGGACATTGCTACGCGCGAGCATGAGCCGTACGTTATCGTCCACTTCTTCCAAATAACTAATCACCTCTAATTCTGGCTTAAGAGTTACCAGCGTGTCAACCGTAAATGCAGCGGCATCAATCTCTCGATTCATGACGAGATTCAGATCCCTTTTGGCATTTTCCAGGTTCTGTTTGGCATTCAGGATATTGATGCTGTCTGTCGTGATATCAACTTGTGCATTGAGCACCTCAAGTTTATTGACCTGACCGTATTCAAATTGATATTTGGCACGCGTCTCTCTTTCGCGAGTATTGTTGAGTGTCTCTCGAAATATGCTAAGATTTTCAGTAAGTCGGGCAACTTCATAATACACCGTCATGAGCTGCACGGTGGTGCTTTCAATAACTTGTCTTACCTGCAGATCAGTAAGATTATATTGTTCCTGTAAGATCTTGTAGTTATAAAACCTACCCAAACCATCAAACAGCAAATAATCTGCACCTATACTAGCATTATAACGCCGTGAAATTTGATCATTTAGAATTACCGGAGCTCTAGGCGGAACGAGCACACCGTTGTCATCCCTTGTTGAACCAAATTCCGTTCGATTGTCCGTATTACTATAGTTCGCACCAGCGGTACCGGAAACAGTAGGCAGATAACCACTATTGAGTATATCCTTATTATTATCTGCAACCTCAAGTTGGTTTTCAGAGATCTGGATATCAAAATTGTTTTGCAACATGAGCTCAACGGCTTGTTGCCTGGATAATAAAGGTTCTGGTGCTTGTTGGGAATTCGCTTTCGCGAAAGCGAACAAAACCACCATCAACCCAACTATTTGAAGCTTCTTATTCATCTTTCGTATCGTCAAATTCATCTAGTGCTTCCTCTTCTTTGGCGATGCTCGTAACAGATCGCTTACTTACTTTTTCTCCAGTACGCAACCAATGGATCCATACTTTACTATTGTTCCCAAAACTGAGGAACAACGGCAGCAGCAACAAGGTCAAAACCGTAGCGATCCCTATACCGTAAGAGATGGAAATTGCCATGGGTTTGAGGAATTGTGCCTGACGACTCTTTTCAAGCAATAGCGGTGCGAGTCCAGCAACAGTGGTCAACGAGGTCAAAAATATAGCGCGGAAACGACTCTTACCAGCCTCAAAAAGAGCATCGTCAAAGTCCAGTCCTTCTTCAATCAACGAATTGAACTTACCAATAAGAACAAGTCCATCATTTACCATAATACCGATCAAGGCTATGATTCCCAGCATGCTCAGGATATTCACCGGGAAGCCATGAATCCAGTGTCCCCAAGCGACCGCCACAAAACTGAAAGGGATCAATAAAATCAACATAATAGGTTGCGTCCCACTACGGAAGGTGAAAGCAATCACAAAGTAAATGATGAGTAAAACTAGCGGGAAAATAAAGCTGGCACTACTAGAAATCTTTTCCGCTTCTCGAGCCTGTCCACTCAGGTAGTTAGGTGAGATCGTTGGATACTTTTTCTGTAACTCTGGAATGATATTATCCTGAATATCAGTGAGCACGTCCGTCGCGCTTTGATTAGGATCCTTGAGGTCTGCGCTCACCAGTATTTCCCTACGACCTTCCAAGTGGTTGATGACCACATCACCACGCTCAATGGTATAGTCTGCGATGTCCCGCAACGGCACTCGATCACCAGCTGGTGTCTGAATGCGCAGTTCATCCATATCCTTGATACTGTTACGGTTGTCCCGTTCATAACGTACCCAAACCCGTATCTCATCCTGGCCGCGCTGGAAACGTTGTGCTCTTGACCAAAAATGCCGAACGCACCTGGCTCATCACAGCTCTGGAATTAAGTCCCAATGCATATGCATTGTCATTTAATTCTAACTTTATTTCCTTAATTCCTGCGGGATCGTTATCCTCAATATCCTTGAGCAACGGGTTTTGACTCAAGATTTCCTTGAAATCTTCGGTAGCTGCTTTAAGCTCCTCAATATTGTTACTTAACAACGAGACTGATACTGGACTACCACCAAAATTTCCTCCAGAACCAAAGTTCAAGGTCTCGGCGCCTGGAACGACACCTACCAGTTCCCGTAGCCTATTGGCAACGATGGGAGATTTCAATGCTTCTGGTCTGGTTTCTCCAGGCAATAAGTTAATGGATAAGTTAGCCGAAGATGATGACGTTTGTGATTTGATGATATTCTCAAAAAGCATGACACTGTCACCATACACCTCATCGGTCAAATATTCTTCAGTTAATTCTTTATTGACAATTTGTGCCTTTTCCTGAATGGAACTTATAATGCTGTCTGTAATGGATTCTGCAGTTCCATTAGGCATTTCCAATGTGACCGAAACCTGGTCACTTGAAATTTGAGGGAAGAGTCACTCCTATCACGCCACCACCAACAGAACCAATAGTCAACAGTAAGGCAGCAACAAAGAAAGCAAAGGTTAAAACTGATTCTTT